>DASWSO010000351.1:0-3593 GCA_036402635.1 Xanthobacteraceae bacterium | reverse complement strand
TGATGCCCTACCTGCACCTGCCGGTGCAGTCCGGCTCGGACCGCATGCTCGACGCCATGAACCGCCGCCACACCCGTGCCGATTACCTGCGGATCATTGAACGGCTGCGGCACGCGCAGCCGGCGCTCGCCTTCTCGTCCGACTTCATCGTCGGCTTCCCGGGTGAGACCGACGCAGACTTCCGCCAGACGCTCGCCCTGATCGACGAGGTCGGGTTCGCGGCCGCGTTCTCGTTCAAATATTCCCCGCGGCCCGGCACGCCGGCCGCCGGCATGGCCGAGCAGGTGCCCGAGCCGGTCATGGCCGAGCGTCTGGCGACCCTGCACGCTGCGCTGCATCGCCACCAGGCCGCCTTCAACGCCCGCACCGAAGGCTGCAGCTTCGACGTGCTGCTGGAGAAGCCCGGCCGCCATCCGGGGCAGTTGGTCGGCCGCTCGCCCTACCTGCAGCCGGTCAACGTGATGGCGCCGGCCGACCTGATCGGCGAAATTGTCCCGGTCCGCATCGTCGAGGTCGGACCCAACAGCCTGTTCGGCGTATTGGTATCCGGGGGTGTCGCGGCTGCCGCCGCACCCCATATGCAACGCGCCGCAGGAGTGTGAGCCCATTGCGCAGTGCCGGTGACGAAGCATCCGTGATCACCCCCGACCTCCCTGAGGTCAACCGTGATCAGATCGTGCTCGCCTTCGACGACAACCGGCTCGCGTCCGCGCTCTTTGGGCAATACGGACAGAACCTCGCGCTGCTGGAGCGCCGGCTCGGCGTCACCGCGGATTCGCGCGGCAACCACGTCACCATCGAAGGCCGGCGCGAAGCCTGCGAGCAGGCCCGGCACGTGCTCGAGCATCTCTACGAGCAGCTGCGCCGCGGCGCCGACCTCGGCAGCGGCGACGTCGAGGGCGCGGTGCGCCAGACGCTGGCGCAGGGCTCGCTGTTCGATTTCGATCCGGCGAGCCCGCGGGCGACCTTCGAGGAGATCAATCTGCGCAAGCGGCCGGTGCGCGCCCGCACCGCCGGCCAGGACGCCTATATCCGCGCGCTCAACCGCAACACCATGGTGTTCGGCACCGGGCCGGCCGGCACCGGCAAGACCTGGCTCGCCGTCGCGCACGCGATCGCGCTGTTCGAGCGCAAGGAGATCGACCGTATCATCCTGTCGCGGCCTGCGGTCGAAGCCGGCGAGCGGCTCGGTTTCCTGCCCGGCGACATGCGCGAGAAGGTCGATCCGTATCTGCGGCCGATCTACGACGCGCTCTACGACCTGATGGACGCCCGCATCGTCGAACGTGCGCTGCAGACCGGCGAAATCGAGATCGCGCCGCTCGCCTTCATGCGCGGCCGCACGCTCTCGAACGCCGCCGTCATCCTCGACGAGGCGCAGAACACCACGACCATGCAGATGAAGATGTTTCTGACCCGGCTGGGCGAGAACAGCCGCATGATCGTCACCGGCGATCCGAGCCAGATCGATCTGCCGGCCGGCCAGACCTCGGGATTGTCGGAAGCCGTGCGCCTGCTGGCGCGGGTGGAGGCGATCGAGCACGTCGCCTTCACGCGCCAGGACGTGGTCCGTCACGAGTTGGTGGGCCGGATCGTCGCCGCCTACGACGCCGCCGATGCAGCGAAGCGGGAAGGCTCGCCGTGACCACGGCCGCGCCGCGGCTCGATGCCGGCCTCGACATCGACGTCGTGCTGCAGTCCGCCGTGTGGGAGCAGCAGGGCGACGCCGAGACCATCGTCCGCGACGCCCTCGCCGCCGCGGCCGCTTGCGCCGATTGTCCCGCCTTCGCCGAGGTGGTGGTCGCGCTCTCCGCCGATGCGGCCGTGCAGCAGCTCAACCGCGATTGGCGCGGGCGCGATGCGCCGACCAATGTGCTGTCATTCCCGGCTGCCCGCATCCCGGGACCCGCCGGCGCGCCGCAGGTGCTCGGCGACATCGTGATCGCCTACGAGACGCTGGCGCGTGAAGCGCAGGCGGAAGGCAAGCCATTCGCGCATCATCTCGCGCACCTGACGGTGCATGGGTTCCTGCACCTGCTGGGGCATGACCACGAGACCGACGCCGAGGCGGCCGCGATGGAGGACCTCGAGCGCGTGATCCTGCAGCGGCTGGGGATTCCCGATCCGTATGCGGGGTCGGGCGACGCGCCGGCCGCGGCCGCGCGTGCTATCAATCCGGCATGACCGATTCGGCCCAGCCGCACGGCCTGGGATCGCGGATGCCGCCAGCGCCTTCTGGAACGGCCGCGCTCCGCGCGCAGACCCAAGAGCGCACAAAGAGCCCTGTCTCGTACCTGCAGCGGATCGCCTACGCGGTGGTGCTGGCGCACGGCTGGCGGCGCGCCGCGATCGCGTTCGCCGCCGGGCTTGCCTCCGCCTTGGCGATGGCGCCGTTCCACGCCTGGCCGCTGTTGTTCCTCACCTTCCCGGTGCTGGTCTGGCTGATTGACGGCGCCGCCGGCGCGCGCTTCGGCCGCATCGCCGGCGCCGCGGCCGCCGGCTGGTGGTTCGGCTTCGGCTATTTCCTGGCGGGCCTCTATTGGGTCGGCATCGCGTTCCTGGTCGATGCCGGCCGGTTCGGCTGGCTGATGCCGCTCGCGGTGCTCGGCTTGCCGGCCGGCCTCGCGTTGCTGACCGCGCTCGGCACCGCGCTTGCCGGCGCGCTGTGGACCCGCGGGCCCTTGCGCATCCTGGCGCTGGCGCTCGCGCTCACCATCGCCGAATGGCTGCGCGGCCATGTGCTCACCGGGTTCCCGTGGAACGCATTCGGCTATGCGCTGACCGCGCCGTTGCCGCTGGCGCAGGCCGCCGCGCTGGTCGGGATCTGGGGACTGACCTTCATCGCCGTGCTGGTGTTCGCCAGTCCCGCGGTGCTGGCCGACGACGCCAACGAGACCGGACGGCGGTGGCTGCTGCCGATCGTCGCACTCGCGCTGATTGTCGGCTTGGCGACGTACGGAAGCGTCCGCCTTGCAACCTCTCCGACCCATTACGCGGCCGGCGTCAATATCCGCCTGATGCAGCCGAATTTGCCGCAGGACACCAAGTTCAACTACCGCGCCAAGGCGCAGGTGATGGCGCTTTACGGCGAGCTGTCCGAGCGGTCAGCGGGCGGCGAGCGCCGCGGATTGCAGGGCGTCACGCACCTGATCTGGCCGGAATCCGCCTTCCCGTTCCTGCTCACGCGCGAGCCGGATGCGCTGGCGCAGATCGCCGAGCTGCTGCCGCCCGGCACCGTGCTCATCACCGGCGCCGCCCGCGCGGCCGAGAGCCTCCCCAACGGCCGGCTGAAGAGCGCCTACAATTCGATCTACGTGATCGACCATGACGGCTCGATCCTGTCGGTCTACGACAAGCTGCACCTGGTGCCGTTCGGCGAATATCTGCCGTTCCAGGTGCTGCTCGAGAGCTTCGGCCTGCTGCAACTCACCAAGGTCCCGGGAGGCTTCACAGCCGGCGACCGCCGCCGGCTGCTGCCGGTGCCGCGCGCCGGCGCGGCGCTGCCGCTGATCTGCTACGAGATCATCTTTCCGGGCGAAGTGGCGGTCGCGGGCGCCGAGCCCGCATGGATGCTCAACCTGACCAACGACGGC
>DASWSO010000350.1:0-2928 GCA_036402635.1 Xanthobacteraceae bacterium | reverse complement strand
ACGAACTCAGTCGGATAGGTCGAGGTCTCATCGCGCTCCCGCCAGTATTCGCCCGGGAAATCCGCGCAGACGCGCCCGACCGCCTCGCGCAGCTCGGGGAAGTCCTTCCCGAGCGACACCTGCACCGGATGATGTCCGGCGACCGAGCCTTCCATGGCGGCCTCTCCCTGCAGGCGTGGACTTGAGCGTACGCGCACGCTGGATGGCACGCCGCGGATAGGGCCGCAACTGCGGGAAGGGCGAAGGCGCGGGTCGCGCGGGCTCCCTACGCGGCCAAGTGTTTTTCGATCTCGTACACCGGCAGCTTCACGAGGTCCTTGTCGACTTCGCACTTGGTCGCCTGCCGCACGGCCGGCGAGAGCGCCTCGCGAAGCGCGCCAAGCGCTTTCGGCGGCGCCACCAGTACGAACCGCTTGGCCTCGCCGGCGCCCAGCGCCGCGTGCAGCCGGTCCGCCACGTCTTCCAGGAAAGTACGCTCGCGGTCGTCGCGGCGGCCGCTCTCCACCGGCGGTGCATGGCCAATGCCTTTGGTCTGATGCGGTCGTGGGATCGCGGCAGTGCCAGGCTCGCGGACCGGCGGATTTCCGTGGGTGTGCACCTCGCGCGTCTTCAGATTTGGAAATTTCTCATCGCCGGCATTCTCCAGAATCAGGGCCTTGGCTCCGTCGCACACCACCACCCAGTCGCCCGCCGCAATCTTCAGCCCAACCATCGCGTCGCCTCCACGGTCCAACCCGTTAACGCACTCTGCTCCGGTTAACGCGCGTGAGCCCGGTCCGTTGCCGCGCCCAACGCCCAGCGGGCGCGTGTCATTGCGAGGAGCTTCAGCGACGAAGTAGTCCAAGGGGCGGCAAACCAGGCTGGATTGCTTCGCTTCGCTCGCAATGATGGGGTAGCGCTCGGCAAGGCTGCGGCGGAACTGCCGCACCGGTCCCGTCGTTGCCTTGCCGAAGACGCGCGGCAGGAGGGCTGTCGCGAGCTTAAGGCACACCGATGAGCGACCTGCAGACGACAGGAGAAAAGATTGGCAGCGTGGCCGTGCTTTTGAACGGCGCGCCGGAGCGGCTCGTGCTCGATGTGATGGCCTTGCTGCTGCAGGAGTATCCCAAGGTCGGCGGCAGCGCATTTCAGCACGCGGTCGCCTGCGTGCGGCAGCGCTTCCGCAGCAGCGCCGCCGAGGCGCTGACGGAAACCACTTTGCTGATCTCGGAAATGCAGCGGGTCGGTCATCTGCCCAAGATCCGGCTCGCACGGCGCCGCTCGATGGAGAAGGACGAAGTGCTGCTGGTAGCGCTGCTCGCGGCCCTGCAGCACGGGGATCGGGCACGCGCCATCGAAGCCGCAATTGCGCTGCTCGACACCGGACATGTCTACGGCGTGCTCGCCGCGGCGCGATCGCTGGCCGCTTTGATGAAAGAGCACGGGCTGATGCTGCGGCCGGTCAGTGCCGAACTGTTCAACTATCAGGTGGGTTATCCGACCGTCGCAGATCTGGGTGCGCGCCGGCTGGAACGTCCGGCTCCGGAGCAGCCGAAGAAACCGGTCTTGCGGCTCCTCAAGAGCGCCTGACGTTCCGCTGTTCGCGATAGGAAAAGGCCGCCCGGAGGCGGCTTTTTTGATTCTCACCGTCATTGCGTGTTGTCGGTCCAACCGCTCTGGATGCTTGCTTCGCAATCGCGGCGCGGGCGCGCGGACCGGCGTCGGCCCGCGCTCGGCTGAACGGCTTAGCGCAATCCCGCGAGCTTGGTTTCAGACCTGTGCATCTGCGCAAAGCAGCGGAACGGCGCGCCTGCGCTGGCGGATTCCGAAAGCGGGCTGACGGCAAGCTCGCAGCCCTCCGGAACCGGCTTCGCACTCTTGGCAGGTTTCTCGTTCTTTGCCGGGGCCGGCGTTTCACTTGCGACCGGAGCGGCAGCAGGAGCGGGCGTGCGCGAAGCTTCAAGGCTGGAGCGGATGGTGACCGTCGGCACCGTCACGCCGCGTGCGACCACGGTCGTGTTAGCCACCGGATCGGTCTGATACAGGACCCGCCCGCTGTGGTCGCGAAAAACCACGGCCGCGGAGTCGATGCCGACGATCTCCACGGTCGCGACCTTGGTGTCGGCCTTGTTGGTAATTTGCGCCGCCACACGGTCGCCCTTCAGGACGCGAGCAAAGGTCGCGGCCGGCGCTTTGCCGGACTGCAGAACCGCGCCGAGCACCTCGCCGTTGCCGGATGCGCCATAGGTAAGGACGAGCGCGGCGGCACCGCTGAGGAGGCAATAAGCCAGCTTTCGCATGGTAGGACCCCGTGCTCCTCCGGCCCTATGTCGGGGCCCCGTCTGAAAGGAGGATCGCGACACCAACGTCGCCTGCAACGGGAGGTTCCGCCGATTTCTCGGATCGGCGTGGATCGCCCTAGCGGGCGGCGATGAACTGCATGAGGGGAATGACGATGCGGCAGCGCACGCCCTCAGGCGGAAACGAAAGCTCGACCTCGGTGTCGAGCGAGCGGGCGAGGTGCCGTTCGATCACCAGGGTACCGAAGCCGCGGTGCTCTGGAGGAGCGACCCCGGGGCCGCCGCGCTCTTCCCACGTGAGTTCGACGCCATGACCTTCGGAAGCCCGCAGCCGCCGCCACCGGATCGCGACCCCACCGCCGGAGGTCGAGAGGGCGCCGTACTTGGCGGCGTTGGTGGCGAGTTCGTGCAGCGCCAGGCCGAGCCCCTGCGCGGCTTCCGGCTTGAGCAGGATCGCGGGTCCCTCGTAGGTAATCTGCGGGTCGGCACGCTCGAGGTAATGGCCGAGTTGCAGCTGCACCAGGCTTTGCAGCGAGGCGCCGTGCCAGCTTTCCTGCACCAGCAGGTCATGGGACGTCGCCAACGCCTGCAGACGCGCGCCGAAGCGGTCGAGAAAGTCGTTGACCGAGCCGCTGTGCCGCGCGGTCTG
>DASWSO010000349.1:0-1583 GCA_036402635.1 Xanthobacteraceae bacterium | reverse complement strand
GCGTGCCCACCAGCACCGTGACGCGTTCCTGCGTCAGCGCGGGCGGAATCTCCGTGAGCAGATTCGCCGGACTGCTCATCCCGCCGCGGCGCCGGCGCTTTCGGCCGGCTGCGCGATCCCGTAGGCGCGCGCCAGCAGCTCGTAGGACCGCTTGCGGGCCGCGTGGTCGTAGATGAACGAGGTGATCATCAGCTCATCGGCCTTGGCGGCTTCGATCAGCGGCGCCAGCAGCCGCTGCACGGTGGCGGGGCTGCCGACGAACAGACGCTCGCGGTTGCCGCGCAGGCGCTCCCGGTCGATCGGCGAATAATCGTAGGCGAGCGCGTCCTCCGGGCTCGCCAGCGGCTGATATTCGCCCTTGGCGCGGCGCACGAAATTGAGATCGACGGTGGCGGCGAGCCGCTCGGCTTCCGCGTCCGTGTCGGCGCAGACGACGTGCACGGCGAGGATCGCATACGGCTCCGAGCGCCATTGCGAGGGCCGGAAGCGCTCGCGGTAGAGCCGCATCGCCTCGACCGCGTCGTGGTTGGCGAAATGGTGCGCGAACGAAAAGCCGGTCCCGACCGCGGCCGCGAGCTGCGCGCCGTAGTCGCTCGACCCCAAGATCCAGATCGGCGGCAGATGGACGTCGGTCGGCATCACCCGGATGTTGCGGAAGGGGTGGCCTTCCGGGAAGTTGCCGGAATCGAACATGATCAGCTCCTGGAAGCGCTCCAGGAAATCGTCCTGGCCGCGATCTTCCTGCCGCCGCCGCAGCGCATAGGAGGTGATCTGATCGGTGCCGGGGGCGCGGCCGAGGCCGAGGTCGATGCGGCCGGGATACAGCGCCTCCAGCACCTTGTAGCGCTCCGCCACCATCAGCGGCGCGTGGTTCGGCAGCATGACGCCGCCGGCGCCGACGCGGATGCGTTCGGTGACACAGGCGATCTGCCCGATCATGATCTCGGGCGCGCCGCTGGCGATCGAGGGAAGGTTGTGGTGCTCGGCGACCCAGTAGCGGGTGAAGCCGAGCCGATCGGCATGGCGGGCGAGGTCGAGCGTGTTGCGCAAAGCGAGCGGGCCGGAGCCGCCGGCCGTCACGGGGGAGAGGTCGAGCACCGAGAGCGGGAGCATCCGCCGGACTTAATCGATCTTGGCGTCCGCCGCCATGACCGATGCCGCTTTCGCCTCCGTCGTTATTCCGGGGCGCGCGTCAGCGCGAGCCCGGCATCCATTCGGGCCGTGCGGCGCGCGGACCCGTCGGTGGCTTCCGGAATGACGCGCTACCGCTGCGCGGTCGCCGGCGGCTTGCCGGGCAGGACCACCACATGGGTGCCGACCTGCACACGCTGGTACAGGTCCTCGATGTCCTCGTTGAGCATGCGGATACAGCCGGAGGAGACGAACTGGCCGATGGTCGAAGGCTGGTTGGTGCCGTGGATCCGGTACAGCGTCTTGCCGAGGTAGAGCGCGCGGGCGCCGAGCGGGTTGCCGTCGCCGCCCGCCATGAAGCGGGGCAGGTACGGCTGGCGCTCGATCATGTCGGCCGGCGGGTGCCAGTCCGGCCATTCCGCCATGCGGCTGATCTTCTCGCGGCCGGCCCA
>DASWSO010000348.1:0-10182 GCA_036402635.1 Xanthobacteraceae bacterium | reverse complement strand
ACTTTGACGCAGAACTCGTCGCCGAAGGTCCACTTGTTGAACGCGAACTTGATGTCGAAGGCGGTCTTCAGCGCCTTCTCCACCTTGGCGATCGCCTCGTCGGTGAAGCCCTTGGCTTTCAGCGTGGTGTGGTTGACGCCGGGCGCGTTGGAGAGCGTGCCGTGGCCGACCGCATAGGCCTCGATCTCGGCGATCTCCGCTCCGGTGTAGCCGAGCACGCGCAGCGCTTCCGGCACCGCCCGGTTGATGATCTTGAAGTAGCCGCCGCCGGCGAGCTTCTTGAACTTCACCAGCGCGAAGTCGGGCTCGATGCCGGTGGTGTCGCAATCCATCACCAGGCCGATGGTGCCGGTGGGCGCGATCACGGTCGCCTGCGCATTGCGGTAGCCGTAGCGCTCGCCGAGCGAGAGCGCGCGCTCCCAGGCGCGGCGCGCGTGCTCAGGCAGCCGCGCGTCCGGCGACGACACATGGTCGAGCGGCACCGGCGGGGTCGCCACCTTCTCGTAGCCGGAAAGCTCGCCCTGCGCGGCGCGGCGATGGTTGCGCATCACCCGCAGCATGTGGTCGCGGTTCTTCTTGTAGCCGGGGAAGGGGCCGAGCTCCTTCGCCATCTCGGCCGAGGTCGCGTAGGAGACGCCGGTCATGATCGCGGTGAGCGCGCCGCAGAGCGCACGGCCTCCCGCCGAATCGTACGGGATGCCGCACGACATCAGCAGCCCGCCGATATTGGCGTAGCCGAGCCCCAGCGTGCGGAACTCGTAGGAGAGCTCGGCGATGCGCTTCGACGGGAACTGAGCCATCAGCACGGAGATTTCGAGCACGACGGTCCACAGCCGCACCGCATGTTCGTAGCCGTCGACGTCGAATTCCGCTGCGCGGGCGCTCTCTTCCTTACCTCCCTCTGCAAGGAGCAGGTCGCTCGCCGAATTCCCGTTTTCAGGGGGAGGTGAAGAGGAGCGGAACGTCAGCAGGTTGAGCGAGGCGAGATTGCAGGCGGTGTCGTCCAGGAACATGTATTCCGAGCACGGATTGGACGCGCGGATCTCGCCCGAGGCCGGACAGGTGTGCCAGTCGTTGACGGTGGTGTGGAACTGCAGGCCGGGGTCGGCGCAGGCCCAGGCGGCGTAGCTGATCTTCTCCCACAGCTCGCGCGCCGGCTTGGTCTCCTTCACCTTGCCGTTCATGCGCCAGCGCAGCGCGAAGTCGCCGTCGGATTCGACCGCCTTGAGGAACTCGTCGGTGACGCGCACCGAATTGTTGGAGTTCTGCCCCGACGCCGTCAGGTAGGCGTCGGAATCCCAGTCGGCGTCGTAGGTCGGGAAGTGCAGGTCGCTGTAGCCCTGCTTGGCGAACTGGATGACGCGCTGGATGTAGTTGTCCGGCACCGACATCCTGCGCGCCGCCTTGATCTCGCGGCGCAGCGCCGGGTTCTTCTCCGGGTCGAAGCAGTCGTCGCCCGGGCCCTCGCAGTTGACGCAGGCCTTGAGCACCGCGCGCAGGTGCTTCTGGTTGATCTTGGAGCCGGTGACGAGGTTGGCGACCTTCTGCTCCTCGATCACCTTCCAGTCGATGAACTCCTCGATGTCCGGGTGGTCGACGTCGACCACCACCATCTTGGCGGCGCGCCGTGTGGTGCCGCCCGACTTGATGGCGCCGGCGGCGCGGTCACCGATCTTGAGGAAGCTCATCAGGCCGGAGGAGGAGCCGCCGCCCGCGAGCTTCTCGCCGGAGCCGCGCAGCTTGGAGAAATTGGTCCCGGTGCCGGAGCCGTACTTGAACAGCCGCGCCTCGCGCACCCACAGGTCCATGATGCCGCCCTCGTTGACGAGGTCGTCGGCGATGCCCTGGATGAAGCAGGCGTGCGGCTGCGGGTGCTCGTAGGCCGACTTCGACTTCGCCACCTTGCCGGTCTTGTGGTCGACGAAGTAGTGGCCCTGGCTCGGGCCGTCGATGCCGTAGGCCCAGTGCAGGCCGGTGTTGAACCATTGCGGCGAGTTGGGCGCCGCCATCTGCATCGCCAGCATGTAGCGCAGCTCGTCGAAGAAGGCGCGCGCGTCCGCCTCGCCGTCGAAATAGCCGCCCTTCCAGCCCCAATACGTCCAGGTGCCGGCAAGCCGGTCGAACACCTGCCGAGCAGAGCGTTCTCCGGTGGTTTCCGCCCCGAGCTTGCGCTGTTCTTCCGATTGGTCGGCCGCGAGTTCGGCTTCCGAACGCCACAGCCAGGACGGCACGCCGGTCTCTTCCAGCTTGCGCAGCCGCACCGGCACGCCCGCCTTGCGGAAGTATTTCTGCGCCAGCACGTCGGCCGCGACCTGCGACCAAGCCGTTGGGACCTCGACGTTTTCCAGGCGGAAGACGGTCGAGCCGTCGGGGTTGCGGATTTCCGACGTGGTCAGCCGGAAGTCGATTCCCGCATAGGCGTCCTGGCCCTCGGTGGTGTAGCGCCGCTCGATCCGCATCATTCGCCCCTTTGCGCCGCTTGCGCGGCCGATGATTTTTCCCCACCCGCCCCGTCCCGGCGGTGTGCCATGCCCGTTCTGGTCAACGTCCGTGTCGCCGCCGCCGGTCCATTCTCGCCTCGAACCGGCTTGTCGGGCGCGTCCGGCGCCTCGCTTTCAGGCGGCAAAATACCGTTCGCCGGCGCTTGCTGGAGCGCGGACGCGAGGGTGTTCCACCACCATTTGGGAGGCGTCCGGCGAGGACACATCAACACCCCGCGCCCGACTCCCGCAACGTAATGCGACTCCCGGCCGCACGTCAAGAACTAGCGTGCCCGCCGATAAAAAACTCTAAATGTAGGGTATATATGTGGATAGCGGGGACGAATCGGAAGCGCCGCCGCCCTCAGTTTCACGGATGGCGGAGGGATTCGGAAGCGGATTCTCGCGGGGCAGGGCAGGGGCGCTCAGCCGGCGCCCGGATCGACGTCCTTGCCCGGCTTGCGGTCCGGCAGCGTGCCGGCCCCCGGGGTGGCGTCGGGGTTGGTCTGCGACGGCTTGGCGTGCGGCCCGGCCGGCGGCGCGCCACCCGGCTTTTCGCCATCGCGCTGATTCAACTCGGAAGTCCCGGCGTTGCGGCGGGGCTGCGCGGGCCCGGTCTGCTTCGGCATCGGCATTGATTCTCTCCTGCTGGCAGCGGGAGAACGGGGCCGCGCGGGATTCGGTTGCATCGCCCTTGCCCGTTCGCAAGCGGCTGGCGACACTGCCGTTTCCCGTTCCGGCCCGGAGTTCAAGCATGCGTCTCGATGCGATCGCCATCGGCAACGACCCGCCGCAGGACGTCAACGTCATCGTGGAGGTGCCGATCGGCGGCGAGCCGATCAAATACGAGCTCGACAAGGCCGCCGGCACGCTGGTGGTCGACCGCTTCCTGCATACGCCGATGCGCTATCCGGGCAATTACGGCTTCGTGCCGCACACGCTCTCTGACGACGGCGATCCGATCGATGTTTTGGTCGCCAATACGCGCCCGATCGTCCCCGGCGCCGTGATTAATGTTCGGCCGATCGGCGTCCTGAAGATGGAGGACGACGCCGGCGGCGACGAGAAGATCATCGCGGTGCCGGTGCCGAAGCTCACCAAGCGCTACGCGCATGTGTACGAATACTCAGAGCTGCCGGAGATCACGCTGTTACAGATCCAGCACTTCTTCACCCACTATAAGGACCTTGAGCCCGGCAAGTGGGTGAAGCTGATCGGCTGGGGCGACGCCACCGAGGCGCGCCGGCTGATCACGGAGGCGATCGCGCGGGCACAGCGTGCGTAGCCGAGCGGGCGGTGCTGGCCCTCTCCGCTTGCGGGAGAGGGTGCCAAGCGGCGCCAGCCGCGAAGCGGGAGAGGGGAAGGGCTCGATCCCCCGTCAGATCACCAGCTCGGTAACAACGCCGCGGCAGTCCATCTCGTAGTCGAGGTCGCGCACCGGCGGCCGGTTGAAGTGCCAGGTCAGGCCGGCGCGCGCGGCGCCGCGCCGCACGATCTCGTCGCCGAGGAACGGAAACACGTTGTGCACGGTGTAGACCTGCGTCGCCGTCGTGTCGGTCCAGGTGAAGCCGAGCAGCGCGAGCCGCCGCTCCATCACGCCGAGCACGTACTGCGCCTTCTCGCGCATTGCGTCGGCGGTGGCCTCGCCGTGCCGCACCGTGCGTTGGTCGTACGGGGCGTCGCCCGGCCGCGCCTCGGCGCTGCCGGAGATGACGAATGTCGGCTGCGTATTGACCGCTTGCACCGTGAAGCTGAAGGCATGGAACGACGGTTCGCTCGGCGGATCGATCTCCGGACAGACGTTGCTGCGCGCCACGGGATTGAGTTTGCCGTCGGACACGTTCCACTTCTCCAGCGTCACCACGTAGCGCTCGTTGAAGGCGCGGAAGCCGGCGTCGTTCCACGGCGCGGGCGAGCGCAGCTCGCAGGCGCAGAACGACGTGAGCGGCCGTCCCGCCGCGGTGATGAAGCGCTCGATGCGCGCAAAGCCCTGCGCCAGCGGGACGGGAGCACGGAAGCGCACGCGGCGGATTTCGAATCCCGGGAGCGCGGCGACGCCGGCGGAATATTGGAACACCGCCGGAATGGTGCGGTAGCCGCCGGGCGTGAAGTCGGTGGTCTCGGTCATTGCTGCTGATGTCCTTCCCGTCGCGACAGGCGCGCGGCGGCCAGCTTCGCCCCGTTCTCCCGCCGGGTCATGTCTGGGTGCCGATGCCGCGCATGAACCGGTCGCGGATCAGCACGGGATCGCGCTCGGTGGTGCCGACCGCCGGCTGGTCGTCGATGTGCGCGGCGATCAGGTGCGGCCCGGGTTCGGCGAGGGCGCGATCGACCAGTTCGTCGAACATCGTTTCGTCCGCGGCCCATTCGCTTTGCGCGATGCCGGCACCGCGGGCGATGGCGACGATGTCGGCGCCGAACGCGGTGGCGGTCGGCTGCGCGCCGGTGATCTGGTAGCTGCAATTGTCCATCACAATAATGATGAGGTTCTGCGGCCTGAGCGTCGCGATGGTTGCCAGCGAACCGAGCTGCATCAGCAGCGAGCCGTCGCCCTCCAGCGCGACCACGCCGCGTTGCGGCTGCGCCAGCGCGACGCCGAGCGCGATCGGGCAGGCGAGCCCCATGCTGCCCAGCATGTAGAAGTTCTGCGGGCGGCGTTCCGCGGCCCACAGGTCGAAATTGGTGTTGCCGATGCCGGCGATGACGGCTTCGTCGTCGGCCAGTTTCGCGACCAGCCGCCTGGTCAGCTCGAAGCGGTTCATCGCTTGCGCGTTGCCGGCGCCGATCGGCGCGTTGTGCTCGTCGGTCATGGCGTGGTCAGGCCTTGAACACTTTGCCGCCGGTGAGCAGCGGCGAGAGGATCAGCGCCGCCGGCGCACGCGTCGCCATCGCCTGCCGGATCGAGCGGTCGACGATGAACTCGAGTTCGTCCAGCCGCGCGACGGTGTGGTGCTCGAGCGCGAGCGAGTCCAGCACCGGCCGCATGGTGCGGGCGACCAGCGCCTGCCCATAGTTGAATTCTCCCAGCGTCCCGCGCTCCGACACCAGCATCAGCACCGGGATCTGGAACGCCACCGGCAGCGAGGCGAGCACGTTGGCGAGCGTCGCGAAGCCGCTGGTCTGCATCAGCACGATCGCGCGCATTCCCCCCATCCAGGCGCCGGCCGCGATGCCGACTGCTTCCTCCTCGCGGGTCGTGCTGAAAGCGGTGAAGAAGCGGTCCTCGTGCACGGCCGCGATCAGCGGCTTGAGCACGTTGTCGGGGACATAGGCGACGAGCCGCACCTCGTTTGCCTTCAAGGTGTCGCGCACGATCTCGTGCCAGCTGCGGCCGGCGGCCGCCGAAGTCTCTCGGGTGGCCAGGAGCTTGTTCCCCGCGGCTCTTTCGGGGCGCAGCCAAGCAGGTTACGAAGACGGGCGCAATCGCGACACAGCCGTCGAAAGGATAACGCAGCGTGCCACAGCAGCGGTCGATGCCGGTCAACACCAAGCGGGTGTTTTACGTCAAGTATCTCGCCCATCAGCTGTTCGCGGACATGCTGGCGGAACGCCCCGACGTCCGCCTCGACCGGCTGGAGAACGAAAGTACGGATGAGACGGCGACGCCGGTTTTGGCGGCAGCGCACGCTTACCAGATCGGCTCCGCACGCGACGAGCTCGCGCCGAAGTTCCACGTCACGCAGGACTTGCTCCGCCGCACGCCGAACCTGCTGCTCGTCTCGAGCAACGGCGCCGGATACGACACGGTGGACGTGAACGCGTGCACCGAGGCGGGCGTGCTGGTCGTCAACCAGGCCGGGGGCAATCGCGAAGCGGTCGCCGAGCACGCGCTCGCCATGCTGCTCTGCCTCTCCAAGCGCATCGTCGAGGTGGACCGCGCGCTGCGCCGGGAGTCGGGGCTCGACCGCAACGCCTTCATGGGACGGGACGCCTTCGGCAAGACCATCGGCATTGTCGGGATCGGGCATGTCGGGCGCCGGCTCGCCGAGCTTTGCCGCGGCCTGCTGCAGATGCAGGTGCTCGCCTGCGACCCCTACGTCTCGGCTGAAGAGGCGGCGCAGCGCGGTGCCGTCAAGGTCGAGCTCGACGAGCTGCTGCGCCGGTCCGATTACGTTTCGATCAACTGTCCGCTGACTGACGAGACGCGGCGTATGATCGGTACCCGACAGTTCGAGCTGATGCAGCCGCATGCCTACTTCATCACCACGGCCCGCGGCTTCATCCATGACGAGACCGCGCTGTTGGAGGCGCTGCGGTCGAATCGGATCGCCGGCGCCGGACTCGACGTCTGGGAGAAGGAGCCGCCGGTGGCCGAGCACCCACTGCTGGCGCTCGATAACGTCGTGGTCAGCCCGCACACCGCTGGCGTGACCCGCGAAGCCCGGATGAATATCGGGAGAATCGGCGCCGAGCAGATGCTCGGCGCGCTTGACGGCCAGCGGCCGCCGCGAATCGTCAATCCCGAGGTCTGGCCCCGCTATGTCGAGCGGTTCGAGCGGATTTTAGGTTTTCGGCCCGGCGCTTAGAGCCGCGGCGGCGGAGCCCGGGCGGCCCTGCGGCGTGCCGGAGGGCTCCGAGAGGCCGGGCCGAAGCGGCAGGCTGGATGCCAAAATCCCCCGAACTTCAGCGCCGTTCCTGCACGTCGCCGCGACTCGCCCGGACGACGCTCCGGCGCCGGGTCTCTGCCCACCGGACACTGTTGCAGCAAAGCACTAAAGGGCCCTTGGGCAGCCTCGAACCGGCCCGGCTGACGGCCCATCAACTAACATCAAGCGTCTGAAAAATAAGATGTTTTTATATCCGCCAAGGTCATGCATTGACGCCCGTTCAGGCGATCCGCGATTTCGTGCTCTTTGCGCAACACGCGGCGGCAAACAAGCGCCGGAAGGGGTTTTTGGGCCTGTTCTTCATTGCGTGGGGGAGGCCTTTCGATAAGGTGAACTGGCGACAGCGGGGGGCATCCCCAGTCGTCCCGTCCGGCGGTTCCGAATGGAGTTCCGGGTGGTTTCGCGGGGATAAGGGGACTTTCCAGGAGGTGTTTCGGCACCGCCAAGACGGAACCCTCCCGAACTCAAACTTGGAGGATACCATGAAGATGGTGAAGAGCCTTCTCCTCGGATCCGCAGCGGCTTTCGTCGCTTCGGCAGGAGCACAGGCTGCCGATCTTCCCGTCAAGGCCAAGCCGGTCGAATACGTGAAGGTCTGCAGCGTCTACGGCGCTGGTTTCTATTACATCCCGGGCACCGATACCTGCATCAAGGTCGGCGGCTTCGTCCGCGCCGAGTACAACTTCAACGGGAACGGCAGCCACACGCCGTACTTCAACGGCGCCAGCGGCCGCGAGACCCGGGCCGACACGAACTACTACAACACCCGTACCCGCGGGATCATGAGCTTCGACGCCCGCTCGCAGACCTCGTACGGCACGCTCCGTGCCTACATCCGCGCCGGCTGGGAATTGAACTCCAACGACGCGAGCTACCGCGGCATCAGTTATTATGACCGCGCCTTCATCCAGTTCGCCGGCATGACGGTTGGTAAGACGCAGTCGTTCTTCGACTTCTATGCCAACGCGCTCAACTACACGACCTCGGTGGTCGGCGGCTCCGACACCGGCCATGGCATCAACCTGCTCGCCTACACGGCCCAGTTCGGCGGCGGCTTCTCCGGCACGCTGTCGTTGGAAGACCAGACCCACCGCCGCAGCGGCATGTGGGATGCGTCGGCCGGCGGCAACGCCCTGGTGATTGCGGCGATCCCCGGTGGCGCGCTCGGCCCCAACGCGGTGGCGACCGGCGACTATGCCGGCCAGCGCTATCCGGACGTGGTCGGCAACCTGCGTGTCGACCAACCGTGGGGTTCGGCCCAGATCATGGCCGCGCTGCATGACGCGTCCGGCGCTTGCGTCGGTGCGACCTGCAACCCGGGTGGCATCAGCACCAACGCCGGCAATGCGACCGGCTGGGCGGTCGGTGGCGGCCTGATGCTCAACGTTCCTTGGGCCCAGGGCGACCAGTTCTGGGTGCAGGGCACCTGGGCACGCGGTGCTGCCAACTACCTCGGCTTCAACACCTACGTTTCGAACAACGTGTTCGGGATGTACAGCAACGGCGGTGCCGGCGCTGGCGCCATCGGCAGCTTCGGCGGCGGATGGGGCTTCGACGGTATCTTCGACGGAACCGGCGTGGTTTCGTTGACCGAAGGCTTCCAGGTGAATGCGGCGTTCCAGCACTTCTGGACCCCGCAACTGCGCTCCTCGATCTTCGGCGGCATCGCGTCGCTGCGGTTCCCGGGCGCCACCGCAGCCAAGTTCTGCACCGGCCTCGTCGGTGCCGCCACTGGTGCCAACGTCGTCATCATTCCCGGTGGCACGGGCTCGGGCGGCGTGGGCGTCTGCAACCCGAACTTCTCGGTCATCCAGGTCGGCACCCGCACCATCTGGTCGCCGGTGGCGAACCTCGATATCGGCGTCGAAGTGCTGTACTCCCGTCTCGACCAGAACATGGTCGGGAACTGGGGCCTGGGGCTGAACGGCTCGCGTGCTGCCGGCCTCTACACCGCTCGCGATCAGGACACCTGGAGCGGCGTGCTGCGCTTCCAGCGTAACTTCTGGCCATGATCGGCTGACCTCACCCTCCGGTGATGTCGCAAGAACCCCCGGCGGTCTCCGCCGGGGGTTTTTCCGTTCTGGGGCGACCACTTTGCCGCGCTATTTTAAGGGCGCGCGCTCCCGGCGCGCAAAACCATTTCGTTCATTTTTACCCCTTGCAATCCAGATGTGTTTAGGTATCTGATCGCTGCGATGTTTCGTCGCATGTAAAAGTACAGACGCGGCGAATGGACACGGTGCACCTCTTGGCTGGCAAAACTAATATTTTATTAGTTTCTATTGTGATGTGGAGTTGAGTGGTGCCAAGAATACTTCTGACAAGAAGTTTTGTTCAATCGGCAGCTTGCCCTGCCGGCCGGCGCAAGCTGGATTATTTCGACAAGCGGTGCCCGGGGTTTCTGCTGGAAGTGCGCGTTTCCGGCGGCAAGACATTTTACCAGCGCTATCGGGACGCGCACGGGAGGGAGCGGCAGTACAAGATCGGCCCGGCCGCCATCCTCTCGGTGGTGGAGGCGCGCGAGAAGGCCCGCCGGATCGCGGCCGAGGCATTGATCGGCGCGGATCCTCAGGAACGTCGCCAGGCCCAGCGGCAGATGCCGACGCTGCGCGAGTTTGCCACCGAATCGTACCTGCCGTTCGTTAAGACCGCCAAGCGCAGCTGGCGCACGGACGAGACCGTGTTGCGGCTCCACATCCTGCCCGCCTTGGGGCGCCTGCCGCTCGACGAGGTCACCGGCCCGGCGATCGCCGCCCTGATGCAGCGCCTCCGCCTGAAGGGCTATGCGTCCGGGACCACCAACCGCGTCGTCGTGCTGATCAAGTACATTTTCAATCTGGCGAAGAAATGGGGCATCACCGGCCTCGGCGACAACCCCGCCAGTGGTCTGCGTACCGAGCCGGATGTGCAGCGGGAGCGTTTCCTCAGCGAGGAAGAGGTCGGCCGCCTGATCCGCGCCCTCGACACCGACGAGAATCAAGTCGCTGCCCAGGCAATCCGGCTACTGCTGCTCACCGGCGGCCGGCGTAACGAGATCACGCAGGCCCGCTGGGACTACATCGACTGGGAAAAGAGGACGCTGTTCGTGCCGCTGT
>DASWSO010000347.1:0-3635 GCA_036402635.1 Xanthobacteraceae bacterium | reverse complement strand
TCGGTTCTCATCCTCTCAGGACGCGCCGGTGTCTTCGGACCCCGGCCTGTCCGGGAGGATTTTTCATGGACGAAGACGCGCTCAACCGCAGCATCCGCAAATTCCTCAAGACCGTCGGCGTCACCTCGCAGCGCGAGATCGAGATCGCGGTGCGCAAGGCGGTGGAGGAAGGCCGGCTCAAAGGCGACGAGACGCTGCCGGCGAAAGCCGTCGTCACGCTCGGCGGCGTCGACCTCGAGGTGCAGATCGACGGCACGATCGAGCTGGCGTGATGCGGTTGCAATTCCGCTGTCGTTCCGGGGCCGCCGAAGGCGGAGCCATGAATGACGATACAATAAGATGGCCCGCATGAGCGGCGGGCAGAACAACGTGACTCGGGGGGGACCGATGGGTTGGGTAAGCAGGGTTTTGGCGCAGGTCGCGGCGCTCGCGATCGTCGGCACGGCGGCGGCGCAGGACTTTCCGTCGCGGCCGATCTCCATCATCGTGCCGTTCTCGGCCGGCGGGCCGACCGACACGCTCGCGCGCATCCTCGCCGAACGGCTGCGTGCGCCGCTGAACCAGACCGTGCTGGTCGAGAACGTCACCGGCGCGTCCGGCAGCATCGCGGTCGCCCGCGTCGCCCGCGCGCCCGCCGACGGCTACATGATCAGCATCGGCCATGTCGGCACCCACGTGATCAACGGCGCGATCTACAACCTCAACTACGATCTGCTGCGCGACCTCGATCCGGTGGCGCTGGTCGCCAACAATCCGCAACTGATCGTCGGCAAGCGCGCGCTGCCGGCCAACACCCTGGCGGAGCTGATCGCGTGGATGAAGGAGAATGGCGACAAGGCAACCTGCGCCAGCTCCGGCTCGGGCAGCCCGTCGCATATCGCGGCGCTGCATTTCCAGACCGCGACCGGAACGCGCTGCCAGCTGATCCCGTATCGCGGTGCCGCGCCGGCGATCCAGGACATGCTGGCCGGCCAAGTCGATCTGATGTTCGACCAGGCCTCGAACGCGCTGCCGCAGGTGCGCGGCGGAGGCGTCAAGGCGTTCGCCGTGACGGCGGACAAGCGGCTCGGCTCGGCGCCGGAAATCCCGAGCGTCGACGAGGCCGGCGTGCGCGGCTTCTACATCGCGGTCTGGCACGGCCTGTGGGTGCCGAAGGGCACGCCCAAGGATATCGTGACCAAGCTCAATGCCGCGGTGGTGGAGGCGCTCGCCGATCCGGGCGTGCGCAGGCGGCTGGAAGATTTGGGGCAGGAGATCCCGACCCGCGAGCAGCAGTCGCCGGAAGGGCTCGGCGCCCACCACAAGGCCGAGATCGACAAATGGTGGCCGGTGATCAAGGCCGCCAACCTGAAGGCGGAGTGAGCTCTCGGACCCCGTCGGATCGGGTTGAGCGAAGCCGAACCCGGCGATGCGGACGAAGGCGTCGCGGCCGGCGCACCGAACAGACGCCGGAACGACCGGACGTTGGCTGTTCCGGCGCCGCACAAGGCGTGTTCTTCCGGTTGGTCCGGGTTGTTCCGGCGGCGGAAAATGCCGCCTGAGGGTCACTCCGCGATCGCCAGCGTATCGACCCGGAAGTCCATCGCGATGTGGCGCGGCTCGCCCGCGACCCGCTTGAGCCAGGCGCGCACCGCCGGGAACGGGGTCAGGTCGAAGTCGCTCTCCGGGGCGCAGTGCGTATAGGCGTAGAGCGCGATGTCGGCGATCGTATAGCGGCCGTCGACGAAAAAGCGGTGTCGCTCCAAGTGCTTCTCCATGACGCCGAGCGCCTGGTAGCCCTTCTCCATCCAGTCCTCGAGCTGGTGGCTCTGCAGCTCGCGTCCGCCCTTCACCATGGTGAGCCAGAAGCGCGCGGCGCCCAGGTTGGGCTCCAGGCTGTGCTGCTCGAAGAACATCCACTGCAGCGCCTCGGCGCGCTCGATGCGCTCCTCCGGCATGAGCGCCGTGCCGCCCCCGACGTACCAAAGAATCGCATTGGATTCAGCGAGATAGCGGCCGGGCGCGACCTCCAGAACGGGCACGCGGCCGTTCGGATTCATGGCCAGGAACTGCGGCGTGCGGGTCTCGCCCTTGAGGATGTCGAGCTCGACCAGCCGGAACGCCGTGCGCAGCTGCGCCAGTGCCAGCCGGGCCTTGTAGGAGTTGCCCGAGCGCTGCATCGAATAGAGCGTGTACATGCGAAAACGGCCCCCGATCCGCCGCAACGCCGCGCGCTGCGCCGCCCCCGGGTAAAGCGGGCAAGCGCGGCCAATCCGTGACGTTCGGGCGGCCCTCACCACGAAGTGAGCGCCGCGCTGCCTATAGAAATAGCACGACCGGAGCCGGGCGGAAGCGGATGTTGTCTACTCGACCGTCACATTGGCGGTGCGAATCACGATCGCCCATTTCGCCACTTCCTCCGGCAGAATCGCGGCGAGTTCCGATGGCGAACGCACCGCGACCGTCATCCCCTGGCGCGCGAGCGCGGCACGCGACGCATCCTTGTTGAGCGCGGCGGCGACGATCCGATACAGCCGGTCGATCACGGCTCCGGGCGTCTGCGCCGGCGCAAACAGCGCGAACCAGGCATCCGCCTCCACGCCTTCGATGCCGGCTTCCTTGAAGGTCGGAACATCCGGCAGCCGCTCGGCGCGTTGCGCGCTGGCGACCGCGAGTGCGCGCAATTGTTCCGCCTCGATGTGGGCGACCACGGTGGGCACCGTCGCGATCGATGCGTCGAGGCGGCCGGCGAGGAGTTCCTGCGCCATCGGCGCCGAACCGCGGAACGGCACGTGCTGGATGTTGATGTCGGCCTTCGCCTTGAACAGCTCGAAGGCGAGATGCGACGCCGAGCCGTTGCCGGTCGAGCCGTAGTTGAGCGTGCCCGGCTTCTCCTTCGCGAGCGCCACCAAGGCCGCCGCATCCGCAACGGGAAGATCCTTGCGCACCACCAGCACGTGACGGATGTCGGCGACGCCGGCGACCGGCGCGAAATCCTTCACGCCGTCGTAGGGACAGTTCTTGATCAGGCTCTGGTTGGTCGCATGGGTCTGGTTGGTGCCGAGCACCAGCGTATGACCGTCGGGCTCCGCCCTGGCGACCGCCGCCGTCCCGATCACGCCGGACCCGCCGGCGCGGTTGTCCACCACCAGCGGATACGGCAACTCGCCCGAGGCGTCTTGCGCCAGCAGCCGTGCCACGAGGTCGACCGGGCCGCCGGCCGGATACGGCACTATGATCGTAACGTTGCGGTTCGGGAAGCTTTGCGCAAAGCCGCGCAGCGGCAGCCCGGCAGCTGCGAGACCGGCGAGCGCGGCGCGGCGGTTGAGCATGTTCGTACTCCGTTGTTCTCGGCTAACGCGCGGCGGCGGCAACCCGCACCGGACCATCGGCTGCCCGCATGAATTCTGCGCGCACGCGCTCGGTGTGTTCGCCCAAAAAGCCTTGCAGCGGGCAGCTCATGCGGCGATCTCGGCGCGGCCGTTGGAAATTGCAACCACGTTGCGTTCCACCACGCGGGCGCGAAAGCTCACCACCGGGCCATCGCGCCACATCTCGGTGCGAATGGTCTCTCCGGGAAATACCGGCGCGGTGAAGCGACCGCCCATCGCAACCAGCCGCGACGGATCATAGTCGCAAGCGGTGCGCAGGATGGC
>DASWSO010000346.1:0-2272 GCA_036402635.1 Xanthobacteraceae bacterium | reverse complement strand
ATCGCCAAGCACGATATCTACACCCGCGAAAAGGATCGCCGGAAGAACCGGCAAACTGTGGCAATAGGTCGAGCACGCGCCCGGCAGCGCAGCGCCGTGATCGCCGGAGCGGTCACAGCCATCCGACATGGGCACCATATCTCCCCCAGCCACGGCCATGCCGTGTTCGGGCTGGCACGAAGCGTGGTCCATGGACGCACAATCGGCCATCGAGGAGACACCAGTAACGGCGCTCCCAAACGTGCCTATCGCGCCGACACGGGCCGGCAACACTGGCAAGGAGGCAGCAGTAACCACGGCGATAATGGTTCGCACGAGACGCATCTGGGGACCTTGCGCTGCGGGACCAGTATCTTTCGGCCGTATGGTGGGGTCAAGCCACGGTTTTTTGTAGAGCGCACGGCCACTTGCGAGTAGTGTGCGCCCGTGCCGATACAATCGATATCATCACGATCCTGCATACCGCGCGCCGCTGCCAAAATGGACGCTGCCGATAACGGAGCAAAATTCCCTTGAAACGAAAAGGCGGACCACGCCAGCCCGGCGGCGGACGGCAGACCGCCGGACCGCGCCGGCATGCGCGCCACCAGAAGCGGGATGAGCGCGGCCGGCCGGAGCTGCGCGGCGGGCCGCGCAAGCCGACGCATCCCGCGGCGCGCCCCCATAGGGGGGATGGCGGGCCGGGGCGCGATCGATCGACCACCGGGCGCACGAAGGGCCCGTCGTTGCGGGACCGGCCGCCGCTGCCGCGGGCCATCGAGCCCGAGGCCCGCGAAGCCGCGCCCGATCATTCGGCGCTCGCCGCCGCCACCTCGGTGCAGACCGTCGCGGTGTCGCCGGACGAAACCGGCATGCGGGTCGACCGCTTCCTGGAAGCGCGCTTTCCCGGGCTGAGCTTCTCCCACATCCAGCGCGTCATCCGCAAAGGCGAGCTGCGGGTGAACGGCAAGCGGGTCGACGGCAAGGACCGGCTGCAGGCCGGGCAGGCGGTGCGCATTCCACCGCTCAAGCTCGACCGGCCCAAGCCGCTGTCGGAAGACGCCGCGGCCGACGAGAAGACCCGCGCCTTCCTGCGCTCCATCACGCTGCACGAGGATGACGACGTGCTCGTCCTCAACAAGCCGATGGGGCTCGCGGTCCAGGGCGGCTCCGGCACCACGCGCCATCTCGACGGCATGCTGGAGGTGCTGCGCGACAAGGCCGGCCAGCGTCCGCGCCTGGTGCACCGGCTCGACAAGGACACCGCCGGCTGCCTGCTGGTGGCGAAGACGCGCTTCGCCGCCGCCGCGCTGGCGAAGACGTTTCGCAGCCGGTCGGCGCGAAAGATCTATTGGGCGCTGGTCGCCGGCGTGCCGCGGCCGCGCCAGGGCCGCATCTCGACCTTCCTGGCCAAGGAGGAGCGCGAGGACGAAAGCTTCATGCGCATCGCCCAGCACGGCGAGGAGGGTGCGAGCCACGCCGTCACCTTCTACGCCGTGGTCGAGACCGCCGGCCCGAAGCTCGCCTGGCTGTCGCTCAAGCCGGTGACCGGGCGCACCCATCAGCTGCGCGCCCACATGGTCCATATCGGCCATCCGATCGTGGGCGACCCGAAATATTTCGACATCGAGAACTGGGAGCTGCCGGGCGGCCTGCAGAACAAGCTGCACCTGCTGGCGCGCCGCATCGCGGTGCCGCATCCGCGCGGCGGCGTGGTCGACGTCACGGCGCCGCTGCCGCCCCACATGCTGCAGACCTGGAATCTGCTCGGCTTCGACGCCAAGCGCTACGATCCGATCCTGGACGCGCCCGAGGAGTAGGGCGGGCCCCCCGCTGTCGCATTCTGCATCCTTCCTCTTTGGCGCCGCGCCATTTACGACTTGTTGTGCATTTCCGCCTACGCTGATGGCGCCCCTAATTAACTTTTTGATAACCGCGGTGCTTTTCGCATGCTGACTGTTTATGACTGCATCGCGAACGCACACGACCTGCGGCTCGTCGGCTTGGCCGCCGTCATATGCGCGCTCGCATCTTTTACGGCTATCAGCCTTCTCCATCATGTGCACGGTTCGACCGGCCAGATGCGCCTCGTCTGGCTCGCCGTTTCGGCGACGTCGACCGGATTCGGAATTTGGGCCACGCATTTCATCGCTATGCTGGCGTTTTCGCCGGGCCTTCCCACGGCCTACAATATCGTCTTGACCGTTCTCTCGCTGGTTTGCGCGATCCTGCTGACCGGAGCCGGCTTGGCGGTCGCCGTGATCTCGAAATGGAGGGCGGCCGCCTGGCTGGG
>DASWSO010000345.1:0-3745 GCA_036402635.1 Xanthobacteraceae bacterium | reverse complement strand
CGGCTTGGTGTCCTTGTCCGGCTGCTTCTCGAGCGCGAGCCGGCTCGATTCCACCTCGAACATGTCGCTGATCGCGGCTTTGCGGACGAACTCGTCGGTGGTGACGGGCTGTGCCAACGCCGGCATGGCCGCGAGCACGCCGGCGGCGGCGAGGATGATGACTTTCATGGGGGGTGCTCCACTAGCGCGGGCGGCGCAGAGGCCGCTCCAAGCGCTAATGTCGCAGCCCAGAGCCGAGTTCCCGCCGGGCGCGAAGATCGCGCCGGGCGCGCGGGTTCAGAGGCCCTGCGTGCGCATCCGTGTCCCCGGCACAGCGCGTGCGGGACACGGGATTTCTCCCGTCAGGCCGTCCGTGGAATCCCTCTGGAGAACCGGTCCGTCAGAACGGGATCTCGTCGTCGAGGTCGTCGCGGCGGCCGCCGCCGCCCGCCATCGCCGGAGCTTTGCGCTCGCGCTGTGCGGTCGGGCCGGGCGAGCCGAAATCGGCGCCGTTGTCGTAGCCGCCAGCCTCGGCGCCGCCGGCGCGTCCGTCCAGCATCGTCAGCACCGAGTTGAAGCCCTGCAGCACCACCTCGGTGGAGTATTTGTCCTGGCCGGACTGGTCCTGCCATTTGCGGGTCTGCAGCTGGCCTTCGATGTAAACCTTCGCGCCCTTCTTGAGGTACTGCTCGGCCACCCGGCAGAGACCTTCGCTGAAGATCACGACGCGGTGCCACTCGGTCTTTTCCTTGCGCTCGCCGGTGGCCTTGTCGCGCCAGCTCTCCGAGGTGGCGACGCTGAGATTGGCGATCGGCCGCCCGTCCTGGGTGCGGCGGATTTCCGGGTCCTTGCCCAGGTTGCCGACCAAAATCACCTTGTTGACGCTGCCTGCCATGACCGCTCTCCGCTACTCGTTGGCCCGCACCCTAAACCGGCACGCCCGGGCGGCAACTCGATTCCGGGCTTTCCCACCGGCAATTACCGTCGTTCGCTTTTTGTTCTAGCAAATCCGCGCGCGCCCCGCAAGGGTGCACGGCCTCGCCCGATGGTAGGCAGCTTGAAGTCAGAGCAGCTTGAAGGTGGTGCGGAACAGGGTGGCGTCGGCGCCGTTCTCCTGTCCCTTCTTGCCGACATAGACCACCATCCAGACCTTGTCGCCGGCCGCGGTGAGATAGACCACATGGGCGGCGTCGCCGTCGTCGGCAATCCCCTCCATCGCCGGCTTGCCGGCGAGCGTCGCCATCCGGGTGGTGCGGATCTTGGTCTTGCTGCCGTCGGCGTAGTTCTTCATCAGGTTCTGGTAATAGGCCTGGTCCGGCTTCGCCGGCACCTTGCCCTTTTCCAGCTGGATCAGGCTGACCAGGTAGGCGACCGGCCCCTGGTCGATCACGAAGGTGGTCTGGGTCGCCTCG
This sequence comes from Xanthobacteraceae bacterium, assembly GCA_036402635.1. Classification (GTDB taxonomy): domain Bacteria; phylum Pseudomonadota; class Alphaproteobacteria; order Rhizobiales; family Xanthobacteraceae; genus DASWSO01. The sequence goes on along the minus strand of DASWSO010000345.1, from coordinate 2,354 downwards.
CCGGTGCCGATGCGCCGCGCCGAGATGGTCGGCGTCGCCGGCATCTGCACCGAGAAGCCGTCGGCGTCGGACTTGAACTCCCGCCACTGGTCCTGCGCCTGCGCGGGCGCGAGCTGCAGGGCGGCGCAAACGGCGAAGACGAAGGCGTGCAGGAGGCGCATGCGGGGTTCTTTCCTCAAGGGTGGAGCCTTGTCGGGGCGCGCGGAAGGCCGATCATATCTCTTATTCGGCAGCCCGCAGCAACCGCGACCAGCCTGCGCGAGCGCACCCCGGCCCGATCGCCGCCGCTGTCCACAGGCCCGGCCGCCGCCCTAGCAAAACCCCGACGTTCTTACTACGTTCAGGGCTCGTGAGCGCGCTCGTGACGAGTACTGCGTGCCGCACGCCCCGCAACCCATCGGCACGCATGAACGAACTCTTCGACAAGAGCCGGCCGCGCCATTCCGATCGCGTGATCTCGGTGCGCGGCGCGCGCGAGCACAATCTCAAGAACGTCGACCTGGAGATCCCGCGCGACCGGCTGGTGGTGTTCACCGGCCTCTCCGGCTCGGGGAAATCCTCGCTCGCCTTCGACACTATCTATGCGGAGGGCCAGCGCCGCTACGTCGAGAGCCTGTCGGCCTACGCGCGGCAGTTCCTCGAGATGATGCAGAAGCCGGACGTCGACCAGATCGACGGGCTCTCGCCGGCGATCTCGATCGAGCAGAAGACCACCTCCAAGAACCCGCGCTCGACCGTCGGCACCGTCACCGAAATCTACGACTACATGCGGCTCTTGTGGGCGCGCGTCGGCGTGCCCTACTCGCCGGCGACCGGGCTGCCGATCGAGAGCCAGACCATTTCGCAGATGGTCGACCGCATCCTGGCGCTGCCGGAGGGCACGCGGCTCTACCTGCTGGCGCCGGTGGTGCGCGGCCGCAAGGGCGAGTACCGCAAGGAGCTCGCCGACTTCCTCAAGCGCGGCTACCAGCGCGTCAAGATCGACGGCAAGTTCTACGAGCTCGCCGACGCGCCGGCGCTCGACAAGAAGTTCAAGCACGACATCGACGTGGTGGTGGACCGCGTCGTGGTGCGGCCCGACCTCGCCGCCCGGCTGGCGGATTCGCTGGAGCAGTGCCTCAAGCTTGCCGACGGGCTGGCGGTGGCGGAATTCGCCGATGCCCCCGCCCCTGTATCGCTGGAGACGCGCGCTACGAGCGCTCCTCAGGATGAGGGGAAAAGAAAGCGTGGACGTGCAGCGAGCAGCAGTTCCGGTTCCGCTCATCCTGAGGAGGCGCAAAGCGCCGTCGCGAAGGACGAGGGGTCCGGCCGCGGCGGCAAGAGCGCAAAGATCCACGACCAGTCGGGGCCGCAGCGCCTGATCTTCTCGGAGAAATTCGCCTGCCCGGTCTCCGGCTTCACCATTCCGGAGGTCGAGCCGCGGCTGTTTTCGTTCAACAACCCGTTCGGCGCCTGCCCGGCCTGCGGCGGGCTCGGCGTCGAGCAGGTGATCGACCCCGAGCTGGTCATCCCGGACAAATCGGCGACGCTCAAGCGCGGCGCCATCGCGCCGTGGGCGCGCTCCACCTCGCCGTACTACGCGCAGACGCTGGAAGCGCTCGGCAAGCACTACAAGTTCACGCTCAACGCCAAATGGTCGGACCTCTCCAAGCGTGCGCAGGAGGCGATTCTTTACGGCTCCGGCGATGAGGAGATCCGCTTCGTCTACGACGACGGCATGCGCGCCTACGAGACGCGCAAAGCCTTTGAGGGCGTGATCAACAACCTGGAGCGCCGCTACAAGGAGACCGAGTCAGAGTGGGCGCGCGAGGAGATCGGCAAATACTTCACCGACATCCCGTGCAAGGCCTGCAACGGCTACCGCCTGAAGCCGGAAGCTTTGTGCGTGAAGGTTTCCGGCCTGCATATCGGCCAGGCCTCGGAAATGTCGGTGAAGCACGCCGGCGAATGGTTCACGGAGCTTCCCGCGCAGCTCACCGCCAAGCAGAACGAGATCGCCGCGCGCATCCTCAAGGAGATCCGCGAGCGGCTGAGGTTTCTGGTCGACGTCGGGCTCGAATACCTCACGCTGGCGCGCGCTTCCGGCACGCTCTCGGGCGGCGAAAGCCAGCGCATCCGGCTCGCCTCGCAGATCGGCTCCGGGCTGACCGGCGTCCTTTACGTGCTGGACGAGCCCTCGATCGGGCTGCATCAGCGCGACAATGCGCGGCTGCTGGAAACGCTGAAGCGCCTGCGCGACCTCGGCAACACGGTGATCGTCGTCGAGCACGACGAGGATGCGGTCAGGCAGGCCGATTACGTGGTCGATGTGGGTCCGGGCGCCGGCATCCATGGCGGCCGCATCGTCGCCCAGG
>DASWSO010000344.1:0-4391 GCA_036402635.1 Xanthobacteraceae bacterium | reverse complement strand
AGGACCGCACGTCACCGGCGAATTCGTGCACGAACACGACCGGAATGCCGGCGCCGGTCTCCTCGTAATACAGCTTCACTCCGTCCTTGGTCGTGACATGCGGCATGACGTTCTCTCTTTCGAAAATTCTGGTCAGAAATTTTGCGAGCGCGCCGAGAGGCCGGCGTCGATCACCATGACCGCGCCGCTGGTGTAGCCGGAGTGCTCCGAGGCGAGGAACGCGATCGCCGCGCCGATCTCCTCCGGGGTGGAAGCGCGGCCGAACGGCAGCGGCTTGAACAGGTCGCGCCAGTTCTCGGCATCGCCGGTGCGGTCCTGCGCCTTCTTGCGCATCAGGTTGATCAGCCGGTCGGTGGCGACCGGCCCGGGGCTGATCGCCACCACGCGGATGCCGTCGCGATGGCTGACGCTGCCAATCGATTGCGTAAGGGCGGTGAGCGCCGCGTTGCCGGCGACGCCGCAGACATATTCCGGATCGTGCGTCTGCGCCGCGTTGCCGACCACGTTGACGATGGTGCCCGCCTTGCGCGTCTTCATCAACGCGTAGAAGGCGCGGCACATGTTGACGTAGCCGAACACTTTCAGGTCCCAGGCGCTGCGCCAGCGCGCCTCGTCGACGTCGAGCAGCGTGCCGCCCGGGATCGCGCCGGCATTGTTGACCAGGATGTCGATCTCCGGAAAGTCCTTCGCCAGCCGGTCCACGTTGGCGCTGTCGGAGAGGTCGGCCGCCACCGTGTCGACCCGCACATTCGCCTTGCGCACGATCGCGGACTTGGCGGCGTCGAGGTCGGCGGCGGTGCGCGCCACCAGGATGACGTTGCAGCCTTCCGCCGCCATGATCTCGGCGGTGGCGCGGCCGATACCCTTGGAGGCGCCGGTGATCAGCGCGGTTTTGCCGGCAAGCTTCAGGTCCATTCGGCTCTGCTCCGAAGAGGGGCGCGCGGCGGGGCGGTGCTGGCTCGGATCGGGGAGTTTTTCGACGCGGGGCCGCGAGCCTAGGGGCTGGTTGCCGAAACGGCAACCGGGCAATCACGCCGCGTTCAGCAGCGGATTGCGGCTTTCGGGCAGATCGTGGAGGTGGCAGGCCGCCAGTTCCTGCGCCTGCGTCGGCTTGAGCGCTGGCTCTTCCGTTCTGCAGCGGTCGAACGCGTACGGGCAGCGGGTGTGGAAGCGGCAGCCCTGCGGAGGGTTGATCGGGCTCGGCACGTCGCCTCGCAGCACGATACGCCGTCGGCCGGCGCCCGGCTGCGGGATCGGCACAGCCGAGAGCAGCGCCTGCGTGTACGGGTGCATCGGCGCGGCGAAGATCGAGCCTTTCGACGCCACTTCGACCAACTTGCCGAGATACATCACGGCGACGCGGTGGGTCATGTGCTCGACGATTGCCAGATCGTGGCTGATGAACAGGATGCCGAGGCCGAGTTCCTCCTGCAGGTCCTGCAGCAGATTGACGATCTGCGCCTTCACCGACACGTCGAGCGCCGAGACCGCCTCGTCGCAGACGATCAGGTCCGGATCGGCCGCAAGCGCACGCGCAATCCCGATGCGTTGGCGCTGTCCGCCGGAGAATTCATGCGGCCAGCGCTTCGCCGCATCGCGCGGCAACCGCACCTTATCGATCAGCAGCGCGACACGCTGGTCGATCTCGGAAGCGGATTTTGCCAACCGGAAATTGCGCATCGGCTCAGCCAGGATATCACGCACGCGCATGCGCGGATTGAGACTCGAGAACGGATCCTGGAAAACCACCTGCATGCGCCGGCGCAACGGTCGCAGCGACGCCGAGGAAAGATCGTCGATCCGGGTGCCGTCGAGGATCACCTGGCCGGCCGTGATCTCGAACAGCCGCAGCACCGCGCGCCCGACCGTCGACTTGCCGCAGCCTGACTCGCCGACAAGCGCCAAGGTCTCGCCGCGCGCCAGCTGGAACGACACGCCGTCGACCGCATAGACCACGGCCTTGCCGGTGCCGAACAGGCTGGAGCGCACCGCGAAGTGCTTCTTCAGGTCGTTGACCTCCAGCAGCGGACCGCTCATGCGGCGATCGCGTCCTTCGGCGCGTAGTGGCACGCCGCCCAGTGCCCGGGCGCTTTCGATTCCAGTGCCGGCGGGACCTCGCGGCAGAGCTCGGTTGCGTAGGCGCAGCGGCTCGCGAACACGCAACCGGGGATGCGCTGCTTCAGGCTGGGCACGAGGCCAGGAATCTCGGTGAGCCTAGTGCCCGCGGCGTGCGCGGAGGAGCCGAGCTTCGGCACCGCGCCAAGCAGGCCGCGGGTGTAGGGATGGCGCGGCGAGCGGAAGAGCTCGCGCACCGGCGCTTCCTCCACCTGCCGCCCCGCATACATCACCATCACGCGCTGGGCGACTTCCGCCACCACGCCGAGATCGTGGGTGATCAGCAGGATCGCGGTGGCGACGCGGGTCTTAAGCTCCTGCATCAACTCCAGGATCTGTGCCTGGATGGTGACGTCGAGCGCGGTGGTCGGCTCGTCGGCGATCAGGAGCTTGGGATTGCAGCCGAGCGCCATCGCGATCATCACGCGCTGTCGCATGCCGCCCGAGAGCGCGTGTGGATAGTCGCGCAACCGCCGCCGCGCTTCCGGGATGCCGACCAAGTTGAGCATGTCGACGGCGCGTGCTTCCGCCGCCTGCTTGCTCAAGCCCTGGTGCAGGCGCAACGTCTCGCCTAACTGACGCCCGACCGTGAGCACCGGGTTGAGGCTGGTCATCGGCTCCTGGAAGATCATGCTGATGTCGTTGCCGCGGATGGCGCGCATGGCGCGCTCGGGCAGCTTCAACAGGTCGGTGCCGTTGAAGCGGATCGATCCGGCGATCTTGCCGGGGGGTTCCGGGATCAGCCGCAGGATCGAGTTGGCGGTGACCGACTTGCCGCAGCCGCTCTCGCCAACGAGGGCGAGGGTCTCGCCTTCCTGAACGTGGAAGGAGACGCCGTCGACGGCGCGGTTGACGCCGTCGGGCGTGCGGAAATGCGTCTGCAGGTTCTCGACCTCGAGCAACGGCATCACATCGCCTTCGCCATGCGGGGATCGAGGGCGTCGCGCAAGCCATCGCCGAGCAGGTTCACGGCCAGCACGGTGACGGACAGGAACGCCGCCGGAAAGAACACGATGAAGGGCTTCACCTGCCAGAGCGCCCGCCCCTCGGCCATGATGTTGCCCCACGACGGGATCGTCGGCGGGGTGCCGGCGCCGATGAACGAGAGGATCGCCTCGATGATCATCGCGCTGGCGCAAACATACGTGGCCTGCACGGTGAGCGGGGCGAGGGTGTTGGGCAGGATGTGGCGTAGGATGATCATCGGCGTGCGGGTGCCGGCAGCGACCGCGGCGTCGACGTAGGGCTGCTCGCGCAGCGACAGCACAACGCTGCGCACCAGCCGTGACACGCGCGGGATCTCGGCGAGCGTGATCGCCATGATCACGTTGCCGACGCTGCCGCGGGTCAAAGCCATCAGCGCGATCGCCAGCAGGATGGGCGGGATCGACATCATCCCGTCCATCACCCGCATGATCAGGCCGTCGGCCCAGCGCACGAAGCCGGAGACCAAGCCGATCGCGAGCCCGGCGAGCGAAGCGAGGATCGCGACCGAAAAACCGACCGCCAGCGACACGCGCGAGCCGTAGACGACGCGCGAATAGATGTCGCGCCCCAGCATGTCGGTGCCGAACCAGCTTGCTGCCGAGGGTGCCCGCGTCCTTCGGTGGGTGGCGAGCGCGGTCGGATCGACGGTCCAAAGATAGGGAGCGAGCACCGCCATCAACAGCATAAGCAGCAGCAAGGCGATGCCGATCGTAATGGTCGGATAGGTGAGCATCAGGCCGACCAGGCCGCGGCGCACCTTGGCGGGCGGTAGAATGTCGGGCAGCACCGTCGCCGGCGCGACGCCCGAGATCGAGATCACGCTGGCGCTGGGAGGCGTCAATACCGGATCCTCGGATCGAGCACGGTGTAGACGAGGTCGATCGCCAAGTTCACCAGCACGTAGACGAAGCTGAACAGCAGCACGACGCCCTGGATCACCGGGTAGTCGCGCCGCAGGATCGCGTCGACCGTAAGCCGGCCGAGCCCCGGGATGGCGAAAACGCTTTCGGTCACCACAGCCCCGCCGATCAGCAGCGCGATACCGATGCCGATGACGGTGACGATCGGCACCGCCGCGTTCTTCAGCGCATGCAGGAACAGGATCGGCTGCTGCCCGAGCCCCTTCGCGCGCGCGGTGCGGATGTAGTCCTGGCTCAGGACCTCGAGCATGGTAGCGCGGGTGATGCGCGCGATGAGCGCGATGTAGACGCAGCCGAGCGCGATCGAGGGCAGGATCAGGTTCTCGAGCCACGGCCAGACCCCGGCCGAGAGCGGCGTGTAGCCCTGCA
>DASWSO010000343.1:0-2635 GCA_036402635.1 Xanthobacteraceae bacterium | reverse complement strand
CGACGGCAGGTTCGGCGCGAAGCCGCCCTCGTCGCCCACATTGGTATTATGGCCGGCGTCGTGCAGCGCCTTCTTGAGCGTGTGGAAGACTTCCGCGCCCATCCGCAGCCCTTCGGCGAAGGTCGGCGCGCCGACCGGCATAATCATGAATTCCTGGAAGTCGATCGGGTTGTCGGCATGCACGCCGCCGTTGACGATGTTCATCATCGGGACCGGCAAGAACCGCGCCGACACGCCGCCGACATAGCGGTACAGCGGCAGATCGTTGGTGATCGCGGCTGCCTTGGCGGCCGCCAACGACACGCCGAGGATCGCATTGGCGCCGAGCCGGCTCTTGTTGGGCGTGCCGTCAAGCGCGATCAGGGTCTCGTCGATCTTCGCCTGCTCCTCCGCGTCCATGCCGCCGATGGCATCGAAGATTTCGCCGTTGACCGCATCCACCGCCTTCTGCACCCCCTTGCCGCCGTAGCGCGACTTGTCGCCGTCGCGCAGCTCGACCGCCTCGTGCGCGCCGGTGGAGGCGCCGGAGGGGACCGCGGCGCGGCCGCGGCTGCCGTCCTCCAGCACCACGTCGACCTCGACGGTCGGGTTGCCGCGGCTATCCAGGATCTGGCGGCCGATGATGTCGATGATCGCGGTCATGGAGGGCTCTCGGAAGAACGTGAGGGACGCCGGCCGGGCCGGCGAGGCGCTTCTAGCGCATTGCCGCGCCTGCGCAAACGCATCGCGCCTGCCGCCTCATTCCCGCGAAGGCTGGAATCCGGTAATCAGCAGCGAAGTTGACTCGTGACGCCGGGGTTTGCTTGGTCGCCCCCCTTGGACAATGAGCGCATGACCAAACGACCGCTGCAGCTTGGACGCGACGCTCCCCTGCCCGCCTCGCCCGAGGAGGCGGTGCTCGACCGGGTGCCGAATGCGCATCCGGACACCGATTACGTCGCGCGCTTCACCGTGCCGGAATTCACCACGCTCTGTCCGATCACCGGGCAGCCGGACTTCGCGCATTTCGTCATCGATTACGTGCCGCGGCGCTGGCTGGTCGAGTCGAAGTCGTTGAAGCTCTACCTCGGCAGCTTCCGCAACCACGGCGCCTTCCACGAAGACTGCACCGTCAAGATCGGCAAGCGGCTCAACGAGGTGCTCAAGCCGAAATGGCTGCGCATCGGCGGCTATTGGTATCCGCGCGGCGGCATCCCGATCGACGTCTTCTGGCAGGCCGGGCGGCTGCCGGCCGGAGTCTGGGTGCCGGACCAGGGCATCGCAGCGTACCGGGGACGAGGTTAGAGCGTGTCACGCCTCATCCTCACCAACGGCGACACCACCGTCACCGGCCTGCGCGCGGCCGGCATCGAGGGTCGGCTTTTGCCGTGGCGCGATGCGTTGCACGATGGCCCCGTGCCAGGCGGGCTGCCGCTCGAGGAACTCTCGCGCGTGCGGTCACGATTCCTCGCGTCCGAATTCCGCATGGACCTCGGCGAGGTCACCCGCGGCTTTGCAGAGCGCGACGCAACGGTGCGCGATCATGCGTCGCATGACCGTATCGAGCTCTGGTTCGAGCACGATCTCTACGATCAGCTTCAACTCATCCAATTGCTCGATCTGTTTGCGAGCGAGCGCCGCACCGCCGGCATCTTTCTGGTGCAGTCCCAAAACTATCTCGGCGCGATGACGCCGCAAGCACTGCGCGCCCTTGAACCCGCAGCCATGCCGGTCAGCGCCGAACAATTCGAAACGGCCCAGCGCGCCTGGACTGCGTTCACAGCATCAACGCCGGAGGAGCTTGCGCGGCAGGCGTTGGCGAAGAGTCCGGCGCACCCGCATCTTGCACCGGCGCTGCGGCGTCTGCTGCAGGAATTGCCCGCCGTCGGTTCGGGGCTAAGTCTGAACGAGGAACGCGTGTTGTTGGCGGTGCGCGATGCGCCGCGCACTGTTGCCGAGCTGTTCCAAATCACCCAGCAGCAGGAAGACGCACGGTTTCTCGGTGACCTCCCGTTCTTCCGCATCCTCGACCGCATGGCGTTCGCGCCCACCCCGGTGATTTCCGGCTTGCCCTTCGAGTCGACGCAGCCACCCTACCCTGGCGGCGCACCTGACTTACGAACGTTTGCGCGGAGTTCTGTGCGCGCGACGAACGCGGGGCGCGCGGCGCTGGCGGGGCAGTTCGATCATGCAAGCGAGAACGGCGTTGATCGCTGGCTGGGCGGGACCCATCTGACTTCGGCGTCGCTGTGGCGGCGTGATCGTGAGGGCGGACTCGTCGCATAAGGCGCAGGATCAGCTTCGCGGCTGAACGCTCTCGTCAGCGAGCGCCGCGATCAGCGCCCTCACCTCCTGGCCCGCGTCGGCGGCACGCATGACGCTGCCCATGACGGCGATGCCGGCTGCGCCGGCCGTCACGATGTCGGCGATCACATCCGGCACGATACCGCCGACAGCAACGATCGGCACGCGGCTGCGGCGCACCACCTCGGCGACACCCGCTGCGCCGAGCGCCGGGCCGTAGCCCGGCTTGCTGGCGGTCGCGTAGGCAGGACCGATGACGGCGTAGTCGAGCACGGCGGGATCGAGCACATCCGCCTCCGCGGGCGTGTGGATCGATAGTCCGATCAGGGCGGCGGCGCCAAGCCGCATCCGC
>DASWSO010000342.1:0-5703 GCA_036402635.1 Xanthobacteraceae bacterium | reverse complement strand
GCCACGCCGGAACCCTTCTGCTTCGCGCCGCGCAGAGGGCCTTTGCAAGGCCCTGCGACGGCGGCGCCGGATTGTCAGGAAATTCGAGTGTTTATGTAGCGACGCGCGCGGCCAAGGGCAAGCTGTGCAGCGATCGTCATGGCCGGGCTTGTCCCGGCCATCCACGTCTTCCGTGGGCGCCGGCACCCAAGACGTGGATGCCCGGCACAAGGCCGGGCATGACGGTTATGGCTGGCAACCGGCGCCAGCCGGAGCGTCAGCGCGAGCCGGCGTCGCAGGGGCGCTTGCGCCCGTAGCCTTCATCGAAGAAGCAGCCGGCAGGCGCGCTCTGCGCCGGAGCGACGGGGCGCGCGGCGGCGATCGGGGCGGCCTGGCGCGGCCGCATGCGGCGGATCTCGACATCCTCGACACGCACGCGGGCGCGGCGCGGCTCCGGGGTACGCTCGGCGCGGCGCACGCGCTCGGCCCTGCCCGCCTTGCGCTCCTTGGTCCGCTCGCGAGTCTTTTCGGCCTTGCGCGGCGCCGGCTCCCGCTCCGGGCAGACGCGGTCGTCGTATTCGCGCAGCGCCGTGACCATCGCCTGCGACGGCTCGTCGCCCAGGCTGTTCTCGGCGTGCTTGTTGAACAGTTTCACGGCGTTGCGGCTGGCGGCGTTCCAGCGCCCATCCGCCTCGAACGCGCCGCAGCCGAGCCGGACCAGTTCCTGCTGCGCCGCGCGGGCAAGCTCGGTGCGCGAGATCTCGCCCACAGCCTTGGACGGCTCCGGCCGCGCCACCGGCGCAGGCTCGGCCACCGCGGCCACCGCCGTGTTGCCGGACGGGCGCTGCGGCTCCGGCAGCGCCTCGAGCACCTCGACCCGGCGGCCGGATGTGCAAAGGCGGCGCTCCTGCACGCGCGCCAGCTCGACGAAGGCGCCGGACGGGAACCGCTCCAGATAAGCGCGCACCGCCTCGCATTCCTTGGCGGCCTGGGCGGCGTTCCAGAACGCCAGTTCGACCGTGCGGTCCTCGGCCGTGGGCGGCGCCGACGCGATCGGCTGCGGCTGCGGCTGCGGCTGCGGCGCCGGCTCGATCCGCTTCGCCACTGCCGGCTCGGCCTGCGCGAAGTAGAAGGTGCGCGACATGTCGCTGAGCTGCTGCGGACGCTGGGTGTTCTGCGTCTCGCGCCGCACGTCGGCGGTGACTTCCTTGAGCATCACCGAGACTTCCAGGCCCGGCTTCGGGATGTGCCGGAGCAGCGCGCGCGTGAACGGGCTGTTGCGGTCGCGGCCGTCATCGGCTTCCTGGCCGGGAGCCGCCGCGAAGGCGATCAGCGTATCGCGGCCGGTCGGCTCGACGCGGGCGAGGCCGCGGCCGAGGCTCACGCTGCTGCGGGTGAGCGCCGCCTCCTGCCGCAGCCTGTCGGCGAGCGGATTGTTGCGGCAGGCGTCCAGGAACACGATGTTGACCGGGGTCTTCGATTCCATCAGCCGCACCACCGCGTCGAGCTCGATCGTCTCGGAGGTGACGAAGTACGGATTGCTGAGCTGCGCGCTGGTGGAGACGAGGTAGTTCTTTTCGTCCTTCTGCAGCCCATGGCCGGCATAGAACAGCAGGCCGACATCGGCGCCGTCGAGCGCGCGGGCATACTGGTCGATGACGCGGGCAAAATTCGACTGATCGAGATCGAGGCCGAGCACCACTTCGAAGCCGAGCTTCTTGAGCTGCTCCGCCATGTCGATGGCGTCGTTCTTGGGATTGCGCAGCGGCTTGGCATGCACGTAGTCGGCATTGCCGATCACCAGCGCCACCCGGCGCTCGGCCTGCGCGCTCGACAGCGGCAGCAGGGCTCCGGCGACGAAACCGACGAGCAGGATCAAGCGTTTCAGCATCTCACCACCTCCGCCGGCCGATCCGCGCCGGCCGGTCGCTTCCTCATCATACGCCGAACTTTGCAATGCCGCAGCGATGCGGCATCGCGCCCGCGCCTGACGAGGACGTGTACCCGGAAGTTTGTAGCGCCACGCCGGGCGCAGGTTCATCCGCGCCTGAAGGGGCGCCTATGTCCGGGCTGCGGTGCAGCGTGAAACGCTGCGCCGCGCTCGAGGCACAGAGTTGTTGTCGCCCGCGTTGCTAACGGCGGACGTGTCAGGTCACCGTGATGGTGATCTTCTTTGAAGCCACCACCGGCTTGAACGGCTTGTGCTCGGCGTCGCCCAGCACGAGCTGCAGCGTGTGCTTGCCCTTTTCGAGGTCGATGCGCGCCTCGGTCTGCCCGGCGCCGAAATGCAGATGGTTCTTGTCGGACGGGATCGCCTCCCCGGGCACGATCGCCTCGTCGGCGTCGACCAGCAGGTGGTGGTGGCCGACATTCGCGGTGGTGTCGCCGGCGCGGGTGACGCCCATGCCGCGCAGGCCGAAGCGGCACCAGAACGCGCCTTTCACGCGCGTGCCGTCCTGCGGCCAGATGATGTAGCAGTACGCGTCCGCCGGCGCCGCGGTCTGCGCCAGCGCGGGCGTCAGCGCCGCAACCGGCGCCAGCGCCGCCGCCGAGATCACCGCCCGCCTCGTCATCTCGCTCATTCTCAATTCCCCCTTCGCGGCGATCGGGCAACCCGGAAGCCGTTGGTCACGTAGCGTACGCCGGTATCGTAGTTGTCGCGGCTCGAGACCCGCATGTAGCTCTGATCGTTCTTCCACGAGCCGCCGCGCAGCACGCGCTTGGCGCAGTTCGGCGCGTCGCGCGCCACGGCGTTGTTGGGCGCGCCCGTGTAATCCTTGAACCAGCAATCTTGCACCCACTGGGCGACGCCGCCGGTCATGCCGTAGAGGCCGAACGGATTGGGCGCGAAGGCCAGCACCTTGGCGGGCTTGTTGGCGTCATAGGGATCGCCGCAGCCCTTGCAGTTCGCCTTGCCGACGACGAACGCGTTGCCCCACCAGAATTTTGTGCTGCTGTCGGCGCGCGCGGCGTATTCCCATTCGGCCTCGGTCGGCAGCCGGTAGCTCTCCCCGGTCAGATCCGAGAGCCACTTGATGTACTGCTGGGCATCGTTCCAGCTGACATTGTGCACCGGCAGCTCGTCCTCGCCGCTCACCTCGTAGCTGCAGGCCTTGGCGGCGACGCACTGCTTCCACTCCGCGACCGTGACCGGGAAGCGCGCCAGCGCGAACGATGGCACCGTGACCTGCCGCACCGGCTTCTCGCTGCGGTCGTCATTGCTGCCCATCGAGAACGAGCCGCCGGCGAGCGTGATCATGCTCGGGCACTGCTCGCAATCGCGGAACGACTGGTTTGGGCGGGTGGCGGGGTCCGGAAGGGAGGGCGGGCGGATCACCGCCGCCTGCTGCTGCGGCGGGGGTGCCGCCGGGGGGGCCGGTTGGGGGATGGCGGCCGGGGGCGTGGCGGCGGGCGGTGGCGTAGCCGGGCGCGCGGGCGGCGGCGGCTCGACCTTCGCGGCCGGCGCAGGAGCGGGCTCGACCCGTGGTGTCGGTTCGGCGCGCGGCGGAGACGGCGCCGGAGCGGTCACCGGCGGGCGGGCGGGCGCGACTTCCGCCGGCGGCGGTGCCGGGCGGGCGGCGGGAGGATCGAGCCGCGCGGTCTCAGGCCCGGCCGGGGCGGCGGGCCGCGCCGGCTCGGCGGTACGCGGCGGCGGCGCTGCAGCCGGCGGCGCGGCGGCGACCTGCGGGTTCTTCGGCGCGGTGGCGGCCGGCGGCGCCGCTTCCGCCGGCTTGCACAGCCGGCGTTCGGAGAGCCTGGCGAGCGAGACGAAGACACCGTTCGGGAACGTCTGCAGGTAGGCGCGGATGGAGTCGCAGTCCTGCGTCGACTGGGCGGCGTTCCAGAACGCGACTTCGAGCGCGCGGTCCTGCGCCGACGGAGCGGCCGGGGGCGGCGGGCGCACCGGCTCCGGAGCCGGCGGCGGCGCGGCCACCACTTTCGGCGGCTCCTGCTTCACGAAATAGAACGTCTGCGTCATGTCGCTGAGCTGCTGCGGGCGCTGCGTATTGCGCGTGTCGCGCCGCACGTCGGCCGCCACTTCCTTGAGCATCACCGACACTTCCAGGCCCGGCTGCGGCAGGTACTTGAGCAGCGCCGCGGTGAACGGGCTGTTGCGCTCGCTGCCGTCGGCCGCCTCCTGCCCGGGCGCGGCCGAGAACGCGATCAGCGTGTTGCGCCCGGTCGGCTCGATGCGGGCGAGCCCGCGTCCGAGCGAGGCGCTGCGCCGCATGGCGGCGAGGTTGCGCTTGAGGTTCTCGGTCAGCGGATTGTTGCGGCAGGCATCGAGGAACACGAGGTTGGTCGGCGCCTTCGCCTCCATCAGCCGCACGATCGCCTCGAGGTCGATGGTCTCGGAGGGGATCAGGAATTCGTTGGCGAGCTTGGCGTTGACGGAGACCAGGTAGTTCTTCTCGCTGATCTGCAGCCCGTGCCCGGCATAGAAGAACAAAGCGACGTCGGCGTCGTCCAGGACCTGCGCGAACTGCTCGACCTTGCCGGCGAACGCCTGCTGGTCGAGGTCGAGCCCGACCAGAACGTCGAAGCCCACTTTCTTGAGCGCCGCCGCGATATCGTTGGCATCGTTCTTCGGATTGCGCAGCACCTGGGCGTGCTGATAGGTCGAATTGCCGATGACCAGCGCGACGCGGCGCTCCGCCCGGGCGTCCGAGCCGGTCCAGAGCACTCCCCAGAGGACGCCGATCACAACCAACCAGCGGCTCAGCACGTCCGTCACTCCCTCAGGCCGGCGGTTCTTGGTTCGAACCGGGACCGGCCTCAATTATAACTGCAAAGCCCGCGCGGCTCCAAGGATTGCAGACCCTTCGCACGAAGCCCCATCTGCCTTGGTCGCCGCAACCGTGCCACAGGTTCAGCCCGCTTGCGTTTCCTTGTCGTTTCAAACGCACCCGAAGGGCCGCGGCTTGCTGCGGCCCTTCGTCGCTTCACCGTCAGCGGAAGCGGAAGCCGCCGCCAAAGCCGCCGATCATCAGGCCCAGTCCGCCACCCATGATCGGCTGCGGATGCATCACCACGCGCTCGACCGGACGCTCCACCACGCGGGTTACGGTGCGCACGCGCTCCTTGCGGGTCTCGCGGCGCGGCTTGGCGTTGCGGGTGGCGACGGCGACGCGCACCGCTTCCTTCTTCCTGGTCTTGACGGCGGCGGGCTTGTCGACCGCCGCGACCTTCACGGCCGGCGCGGGCACCACCGCGGGCGCGGCCTGCGGCGCCGGCTCGACCACCTCGATGCGGCGAGCGGGCGTGCACAGCCGGCGCTCCTGCAGCTTGGCGAGCTCGACGAACACGCCGTTCGGGAACCGGGTCAGGTAGGCGCGCACCGCCTCACACTCGTTGGAGGTCTGCGCCGCGTTCCAGAATGCCAGGTCGAGCGCGCGGTTGTCGGTGCTGGCAGCCGCAGCCGCGGCAGGAGGCAGCACCGGCGCGCTCTCCACCACCGGCGCCGGCGGCGGCACCGGCGCTTCCGCCGCCTGGGCGTCGGCGAAGAAGAACTTGCGCGACATGTCGCTGAGCTGCTGCGGGCGCTGCGCGTTGTTGGTGTCACGCCGCACGTCGGCGGCGACTTCCTTCAGCATCACAGACACTTCCAGACCCGCCTTCGGCATGTGCTTGAGCAGTGCCGCGGTGAACGGGCTGTTGCGGTCGCGGCCGTCGATCGCCTCCTGGCCCGGGGCCGCCGCGAACGCCACCAGCGTGTCGCGCCCG
>DASWSO010000341.1:0-3089 GCA_036402635.1 Xanthobacteraceae bacterium | reverse complement strand
ACGCCGCGACGCTGCTGCATGCCAACGCGTTCCACATGGCGGTGGCGCACGAGCCGATCGCCGCCGCGCTCGCCCGCATCATGCCGGAGGGCGCGCCGACCGCGGTGAAGCGGCTGAGCGTCGGGACCTGAAGCGGCGTGTTCGGACGCCTTCGAAGCGCGCTCGGTGGGCTATCGCCGAATGTCGTCGGTACGCTGTGCGGGCTCGGCGCCGCGCTCGGCTGGGCCGCCGGCTTCGTCGCTGCCCGCCATGGCGTGCAGATCGGGCTGTCGCCCGCCGACCTTGCCTTCCATCGCTTCGTCTGGATCACGCCGCTGTTGCTGCCGCTTGCTTGGCGTCACGGCCCGGCCGACCTCGGCGGCATCGGGTGGGGTCGCGCCGTGCTGCTCGCGCTCCTGGGTGGGCCCGGTTCGGCCTATCTGAGCGGGCTTGGCTTCACGCTGGCGCCGCTCGGCCACGGCGCGGTGATCCAGCCGGGCTCGGCCGCGCTCGGCGGCCTGCTGCTGGCGACCGCGGTGCTGCACGAGCCGCTGCGGCTCGGCCGCATGGTCGGCGCCGCGCTGATGCTCTCCGGCCTGCTGCTGCTGGGCGCCGAGGGGGTCGCCACCATCGGCACCCACGGGCTCGCGGGCGACATCTCGTTCATGGTCGCCGGCCTCTCCTGGGCCACCTTCGGCATGCTGCTGCGCTACTGGCGGCTGGGTGCCGCGCGGGTCGCGGTGGCGATCTGCGTCGTGTCGTTCCTCATCTACACCCCGCTGCACGCGGTCGTGTTCGGGTTCACCCGCATGGCGGCGGTCGGCGTGATGGAGAACCTGCTGCAGATCCTGGTGCAGGGCGTGTTCGCGGGCGCGCTCGGCGTCCACCTCTACGCCCGCGCCGTGATGCTGCTGGGTGCGGGCCGCGCCGCCGCCTTCCCCGCCATGGTGCCGCCGGCGACGCTGCTGATCGGCTTCCTCTTCCTCGGCGAGGTGCCGAGCCTGGTGCAGCTCGCCGGGCTCGCCGTGGTGATCCTCGGCTTCCGGTTTGCACTTCGGCCACACTGAGGCGGGTCCGCAACAAAGTTGCGTAAACGTCGCACCACCGTCATTTATGCCATGGTGCGACGGCCGACTCTGTGAGAGTCTGAACGCGGTCGATGAGCGAATCATCGCCAGCGGCGGCGTGGAACGCAGACACGCAGCTCACACGCACGGGAACCGGGGGCAACAAACCTCAAAGCGGCAATCCGAATTCGGCAGCGGCCACTACCTCACGGTGCGTAGGTAGCCGACAATGTGGCCAACCGGAGTGGCGACCGGTCCGCAGGATGACGATAAGCTTCTATCGATCCAGGTTACGGGCGCCCCGCTCCTCACAGAGCGGGGCGTTTCCTTTTGGCGCGGCGCGATCCGGAACCGCGGCCGCCGATGCCGGTTAAGTCTGGCGCACGCCAGAAGAAAACCCGGGGGCCCGGGCCGAGCCATGCGAACCTGCGTAGCCGCCGTTGCAGTCTCTCTGCTGCTTTGTACCGGCGCATCGGCGCGCGACCCGGCGCTCACCGCCGAGACCATCAATGCGGCCGAGTGGGCCGCGCCCGCCAAGGCGAAGAAGCTCAACCCCTCCGTGCTGAAAGCGCAGGTGATGCTCGACCGCGCCGGCTTCTCGCCCGGCGTGATCGACGCCCACGGCGGCGAGAACTTCGAGAAGGCGCTGCGCGCGTTCCAAGGCAAGAACGGCCTGGAAGCCACCGGCAAGCTCGACCAGGCGACCTGGACCAAGCTCGCCGAAGGCGCCAGCGGCCCCGCCGTCACCGAATACACGGTCGCGGCGCGCGACCTGAAAGGCCCCTTCGTGAAGAAGATCCCGAAGGACTACGAGAAGATGGGCAAGCTCGACCGGCTCGGCTACCGCGGCCCGCGCGAGGCGCTGGCGGAAAAATTCCACATGTCCGAGGACCTGCTGGCGGCGCTCAACCCCGGCAAGGACTTTCGCCACGCCGACAGCACGATCGTGGTCGCCAATGTCGGCGCCGATGCGCCGCCGGCGCGCGAGGGCCGCACACGCAAGGACGCCAACACCGGTTCGGCGCGCGAGCCGGCCGGCAAAGCCGCGAAGGCCGCGCGGGTCGAGGTCAACAAGAGCGAGCGCTCGGTGCGGGTGTTCGGCGAGGACGACAGCCTGGTCGCCTACTTTCCGGCCTCGATCGGCAGCAGCGAGAAGCCGGCGCCGAGCGGCAAATTCGAGGTGCGCGCGGTCGCCGAGAACCCGACCTACCGCTACAATCCGGAATTCGGCTTCAAGGGCCAGAAGGCGAAGGAGCCGGTGGAAATCGCGCCCGGCCCCAACAATCCGGTCGGCGCCGTGTGGATCGCGCTCTCGGCCGAGACCTACGGCATCCACGGCACGCCGGAGCCGGACCAGGTCAGCAAGACCGCGTCGCACGGCTGCATCCGCCTCACCAATTGGGACGCGCTGGCGCTCGCCAAGCTGGTGAAAAAGGGCACGCCGGTGGAGTTCGTGGAGTAGTCAAATCCCTCATGGCGGGGATAACCCGGCCATGCGGTCGCGAGGTCGATCGGGTCGCGGCGCCCTTCCCCCGCCCGCACGGCGCGGCCTATCATCCACGGACGATAGATCGGGGGGGAAACACCATGAAACGAATCGCCGCAACGATCGCGCTGGCGCTGCTCGCCGGCCTTCCGGGCGCGCAGGCGCAAACCTTTCCGTCGCGCCCGATCACGTTGATCGTGCCGTTCCCGCCCGGCGGCTCCACCGACGTGGCGGCGCGCATCATGGCGGAGCGGATGCGCCCCATTCTCGGCCAGCCGGTGATCGTCGAGAATGTCGGCGGCGCCGGCGGCAGCATCGGGATGGGACGCGTCGCCCGCAGCGCGCCCGACGGCTACACCATCGATATCGGCCAGTGGGATACCCACGTCGGCAGCATCATCTACAAGGTCACCTATGACCTGCAGAAGGATTTTGAGCCGATCGGGCTCATCTCCACCAATCCGCAGCTGCTGGTCGGCAAGAAGGCGCTGCCGGCCGACGACCTGCGCGGCCTGGTGGCGTGGATGAAGGCGAACCCCGGCAAGATCACCTTCGTC
>DASWSO010000340.1:0-2578 GCA_036402635.1 Xanthobacteraceae bacterium | reverse complement strand
CCAGCGCCTCATGGGCCCAGGCCAGCACCGGGTCCCAATGCTCGGCCTGGCTCCGGACCAGACCCTCCGGCTGCTCGGCGCGGTAGAACAGCAGGTCGCTGCCGAGATATTGCTCGATCTCCGCGGCCACTGGCTGCGGATTTGGCGCAACACCGTCAATGATCGTATTGGCGAGGCGGGTGAGCGGCATCTTGGCCGGATCGATCACCTCGGTCTGTGCCTGCCATTCGTCGGCGAGCGCCTGCACCAGCGGCCGGCTCAGAGCGACCAGCACGTTGCGGGCGGGGGTCCGTACCGGCCGGCCATCCAGTCGCACCGCAAAGCCATCCTCGGCCGGCTCCGCCGTCGCATTCTCGTAGAAACGCTTGCGGACGGCCGACCGCATGCTGCGGCGCGCCGCCTCGTTGGGGTCTGTGGGATCGCCGGCCATGACGGATTCGATGATGTCGCGCATGGCGCAGATGTAGGTCTGTCGTCTCGCAGTTGCGAGAGGGAAAATGAGCAAATGCGGCCGGTAAGCCTAGGTGGTGAAAGCGGAATCCGGCTGTGGCTTTCGTTTGCGGTCTCCACTAGTATCCGGCCCGCGGATTGGACCCCAAGATCCCGCCGCAGAGGAAAACGCGAACACCAAGAAGCGTTGCACGGGCATGCCAGCGTTCGTGTTCAGGGAGCCCGGCACGAGGAGTCGATGAAACTCACCGATATTGCGGCGCCTGACTACTTTCATAAAGTCGTCGATTGCCAATGGGCCTGTCCAGCGCACACGCCGGTCCCCGAATACATCCGGATGATCGCCGCTGGCCGCTACAGCGACGCCTACATGATCAATTGGCACTCCAACGTGTTCCCGGGCATCCTCGGGCGCACCTGCGACCGGCCGTGCGAGCCGGCCTGCCGGCGCGGCCGGGTCGAAAAGGACCCGGTGGCGATCTGCCGGCTCAAGCGCGTCGCCGCCGACTTCAAGGATGACATCCGCGACCGCCTGCCCAAGCCGGTGGAGGTCAAAAACGGCAAGCGCATTGCCTTCATCGGCGGTGGCCCGGCTTCGCTCACCGTCGCCCGCGACCTCGCACCCCACGGCTATGACTGCACCATCTTCGACCAGGACCCCAAGGCCGGCGGGATGATGCGCACGCAAATCCCGAAATTCCGGCTGCCCGATTCGGTGATCGACGAGGAGTGCGGATACATCCTGGACCTCGGCATCCGCTTCGTCGGCGGACGCCGCATCGACAGCCTGAAGGCGCTGCTGGCGGAAGGCTACGACGCGGTGTTCGTCGGTTCCGGCGCGCCGCGCGGCCGCGATCTCGAGATCCCCGGCCGTAAGGAAGCGGCCGCTCACGTCCACATCGGCATCGACTGGCTCTCCAGCGTCTCGTTCGAGCACGTCAGCAAGATCGGCAAGCGGGTGATCGTGCTGGGCGGCGGCAACACCGCCATGGACTGCTGCCGCACCGCCCGCCGTCTCGGCGGTGAGGACGTGAAGGTCGTCGTGCGTTCCGGCTTCGAGGAGATGAAGGCGTCTCCCTGGGAGAAGGAGGACGCCATGCACGAGGACATCCCGATCTTCAATTACCTCGTGCCGAAGGAATTCACCCACGAAAACGGCCGCCTCACCGGCGTCGTGTTCGAGAAGGTGAAGGTCGAGCGCGACGCCAAGGGCCGGCGCAACCTGGTGCCGACCGGCGAGCCGGACCAGCACTTCCCCTGCGACGACGTGCTGGTCGCGGTCGGGCAGGAGAACGCGTTTCCCTGGGTCGAGCGCGACATCGGCATCGAGTTCGACCAGTGGGACATGCCGAAGGTCGACACCACGACCATGCAGTCGACCCTGCCGAATGTCTTCTTCGGCGGCGACGCCGCCTTTGGGCCGAAGAACATTATCTGGGCGGTGGCGCACGGCCACGAGGCCGCCGTCTCGATCGACAAGTTCTGCCGCAGCGAGGACATCGGATTGCGACCCGATCCTGGCGTGGACCTTTCCAGCCAGAAGATGGGCATCCACGAGTGGTCCTACGACAACGAGATCACGCTCGATAAGCGCTACCGGGTGCCGCTGCGCGACAAGGCCATCGCTCTCAAGGACATCAAGGCGGAGGTGGAACTCGGCTACGATCCGAAGCTGGCGCTCGGTGAGGCCTACCGGTGCCTGAACTGCGACGTGCAGACAGTGTTCACCGGCTCGCTCTGCATCGAGTGCGACGCCTGCGTCGACATCTGCCCGATGGACTGCATCACCTTCACGGCCAACGGCGAGGAAATGGAACTGCGCCAGCGGCTGAGCGCGCCGGCTCCGAACCTCACGCAGGACCTCTACGTCGCCAACAACCTGAAGACCGGCCGCGTGATGGTGAAGGACGAGGACGTCTGCCTGCACTGCGGGCTTTGCGCGGAGCGCTGTCCCACGGGCGCGTGGGACATGCAGAAATTCTTTCTCGAAATGACGCACGCAGGACCAGCATGCCACTCCAACGCGTGAATGACTTCGTCGTCCGCTTCGCCAACGTCAACGGCTCCGGTTCTGCAAGCGCCAACGAGCTGTTCGCCCGCTCCGTGATGCGCATGGGCGTGCCGGTCG
>DASWSO010000339.1:0-4708 GCA_036402635.1 Xanthobacteraceae bacterium | reverse complement strand
CGGCACGGGCGCCGGACGCCGCGGCCCGCCTGCGGTTGAAATGGCCGAACGACCTGCTGGTCGACGGCGCCAAGCTGGCCGGGATCCTGGTGGAAGGCGAAACCTTGCCGGACGGTACTTTCAGCGTGGCGGTGGGCATCGGCGTGAACTGCATCAGTCATCCATCGGACGCCCCTTATCCGGCAACCGACCTGGAGCGGGTCGGTTTCCCGTCCGACAAGGCGGCGCTGCTGCGGGAACTCGGGGCTGCGATGCCGCGCCGGCTTGCGCAGTGGCGCGGCGGCGAAGCCTTCGGCGAGATTCGCGCCGACTGGCTGTTGCGCACCGCCCAACTGGGTGAACAGGTGCGCGTGCGCAGCGCCCAAGAAATTCATGGCGGCTTTGCCGGGATCGACGAGCACGGCCGCCTGCTGCTCGCGATGCCGGACGGCGTCCTGCGCACCTTCGCGGCCGGCGACCTGCATCTTTCCGGGCCGGCACGCGGGCAGGGCGCAAGCTGATGGCGCGCGGCGACGAACTGGTCTTTGCGCCGCTCGGCGGCGTCGGCGAGATCGGGATGAATCTCGGCCTCTACGGCATCGGGCCGCCGGGCCGCAAATCCTGGATGATCGTGGACTTCGGAGTCTCGTTCGCGTCCGAGGAGCATCTGCCCGGCGTCGACCTGATCCTTCCCGACATCCGCTACCTGATCGAGGAACGCCGCAACCTGCTCGGCATCGTGCTCACGCACGCGCACGAGGATCACTTCGGCGCGCTGCTGGACCTCTGGCCGCGGCTGAAGATACCGCTGTACGCGACGCCGTTCACGGCCGCGCTGCTAGAATCGAAGCGGCAGTCTGAGCCGAACGCTCCCGACCTCCCCTGCACGGTGGTACCGGTCGGCGGCCGCATCACGCTCGGGCCGTTCGATGTCGAGTTCGCCTCGGTGGCGCATTCGATCCCGGAATCGAACGCGCTGATGATCCGCACGCGGCTCGGCAACGTTCTGCATACCGGCGACTGGAAGCTCGATCCGACGCCGGTGCTGGGGCTGCCGACCGACGAGGCCAAGCTGCGCGCGTTTGGCGACGAGGGCGTGCGCGCGATCGTCGGCGATTCCACCAACGCGGTGCGGGAAGGCCGCTCGCCTTCGGAGGCCGACGTCGCCAAATGCCTGACCGAGCTCGTCCGCTCGGCGCCGGCGCGGGTCGCCGTCACCACCTTTGCGTCGAATGTCGCGCGCATCCGCTCGGCCGCGATCGCGGCGCGCGAGTGCGGCCGCGAGGTTGTGGTGGTCGGCCGCGCCATGGAGCGGATCTCGCAGGTGGCGCGCGAGACCGGCTACCTCGACGGCATCCAGGAATTCCGCGGCACCGACATCTACGGCTACCTGCCGCACGACAAGGTCTTGGCGCTCTGCACCGGCAGCCAGGGCGAGCCGCGCGCGGCGCTCGCGCGCATCGCCGAGGACCAGCATCCGGACATCGCGCTGAGCAAGGGCGACCGCGTCATCTTCTCCTCGCGCACCATTCCGGGCAACGAGAAGGCGGTCGGCCGCATCATCAACGGTTTGATCGAGCAGGGCATGGAGGTGATCACCGACCGCACCCACCTGGTGCATGTGTCGGGTCATCCGCGGCTCGCCGAGATGGAGGATCTGTACGGCTGGGTGCGGCCGCAGGTCTGCGTGCCGGTGCATGGCGAGGCGCTGCATCTCTCCGAGCACGCCGCGCTGGCGCGCCGCCTCGGCGTGCCCGAGGTCGTGCTGTGCCAGAATGGCGACGTGGTGCAACTCGCGCCCGGGCCGGCGGCCGTGGTGGACGAAGTGCCGGCCGGCCGGCTCTACAAGGACGGCGCGCTGATCGTGGAGGCGCAGGGGCGCACCGTGGCGGAGCGTCGCCGCCTGAGCTTCGCCGGCGTCGTCACCGTCGCGCTGGCGATGACCGAGCGCGGCGAACTCGCCGCCGACCCGGACGTGAACCTGCGCGGGATTCCCGAGGCGAACGCCAAGGGCGAGGCGATCCACCAGCTTGCCTTCGCGGCCGTTCAGGACGCCTTCGCGCAGCTGCCGCGTGGACGCCGGCGCGATCCGGACGCGGTCGCGGAATCGATCACGCGCGCGGTGCGCTCCACGATCTCGCAGCAGTGGGGCAAGAAGCCGATGTGCCACGTGCATGTGCTGGTGGTGTAGTCATCTCGCCGACGCATAGCGGACGAAAGACGAGAGCATGATCGGACGGCTCAACCACGTCGCCATCGCAGTGCGCGACATCGCCAAGGCGAGCGCCACCTATCGCGACGTGCTGGGTGCGGACGTATCGGCGGCGGTGCCGCTGCCGGAGCATGGCGTGACCACCGTTTTCATCACGCTGCCGAACACCAAGATCGAGCTGCTGGAGCCGCTCGGCGATGCTTCGCCGATCGCAAAATTCCTGGAGCGCAACACCGATGGCGGCATGCACCACGTCTGCTACGAGGTTGACGACATCCGCGCCGCGCGCGACCAGCTGAAGGCGGGCGGCGCGCGCGTGCTCGGGGACGGCGAGCCGAAGATCGGGGCGCATGGCAAGCCGGTGCTGTTTCTGCACCCGAAGGACTTCAACGGCACGCTGGTGGAGCTCGAGCAGGCGTAAGCCTCGAGCAGCGGCGCGGATGAAACCATGTCGATAACGACCGCGCTGGCGATCTATTTCGTGATCTGGTGGGTGGTGCTGTTCGCGGTGCTGCCCTGGGGTGTGCGCTCGCAGCAGGAGCACGGCGACGTCGCCCGCGGCACCGATCCGGGCGCGCCCGCGCTGCATCGGGTGTGGTGGAAGCTGTTGTGGACCTCCCTTCTGTCCGGCGTGGTCTTCGGCCTCGGCGCGACCGCCTATTTCAAGCGCTGGATCACGCTCGACATGCTGCCGCCGTGGTAAGCAAAAAAAAGAGCAGGGCGGGTGCCCTGCTCGATCAACCATTTGCCCCTTGAACTCCGGACCGTCCTATTAGTCTTCGTTCACGCCGGAGCGGCGGCTCGTTGCGGGCGCCAGGGCTCTCCCTCCCAGACTTGGACCATTAGCTGACGCCTCCCCTGGTCACGCGAGACCTAAGCATCAGCTAAGTACCAGTTGTACGAAGACTTTTCGCTCTGGGCAAGCCTCTCTGAAGGAAAAGTTCGCAGAATGACCGCCGAATAGGCGAATATTTGCGAAAAGAACGGGCGCATTCGTTAATTGCGGTAGCAACATACCCATCAGAACGCGTAGCGCGCGCCCGCATACACGCTGCGGCCGTCCCCCGGATAGAAGATCGCCGTGTTCGCGCCCGGAGCGGCGGCGTTTGCGATCGTGCTCAGGTCGCTCACATGGCGCTTGTCGGTGAGGTTGCGGGCCTCCGCGAACAGCAGCAGCCCGTTCGAGAACTGCACCCCGGTCTGCAAGCCGAGCAGCGCATAAGCCGGTACCCGAAGGGTGTTGGCGTAGTCCGCCCAGGGCCCGCGCGGCACCCAGTCGAGCGTCGGAGCGAAATAGAACCCGCTCGGATGCGCGTAGTGGATCACCGTGCGCAGCACATGCTGCGGGATGGCGGCCAGCCGGTTGTTGCCGAACACCGGATCGTTCTCGAAACGGAAGTCGCTGTAGTTCCACACCTGCGTCAGCTTGATCGTGTCGTCGGCCGCGAACAGCCCGCGCAGCAGTTCGACGCTGCCGCCGAACTCGATGCCTTGATGCAGCGTGCGCGGCGCGTTGAAAGTGTTGGCCGGGATGCCGGGCGCGAGCGTGAACTGCATCAGCTCGTCGCGCACCAGCGAACGGAACAACGTGATGTTCCAGGCGAAGCGGTCATAGCGGCCGCGGGTGCCGACCTCCGCGGTCCAGGCCCGCTGCGCCTGCAGCGGCACGAACCGGGTGGTCGAGAAGCTGCTCTGCACCAGATCGGTGAAATCCGGCACGTCGAGGCTGCGCGTCACGTCCGCGAACACCTGGATGTCCGGGCGCGGCACCCACAGCAGGCCGAGCTTCGGGTTGATCCCGTCGTAATTGCGGCTGGCGATCAGCGCGCTGTGGCCGGGCGTGCCGCCGTTGTCCTCGAACACGCGCTCGTCGTGCAGGAACTTGGCGCCGGTCATCAGCGCCACCGTCGGCAGGAAAAAGAAGCGGTTCTCCGCGTAGGCTTCGTAGTTGTAGGCGTTCTGCGCTGAATCGACCGTCTTGGCGCCGCGGGCGCCCCCGATATTGACGAACTGCAGCGCGGTGTTGTTGCCGCCGATGAAACGGGCGCCGGCGATCACCTGGTCGCGGAAGCCGCCGATCTCGAAGTCGGCGGTGTAGCGGGGCGCCACGCCGTAGGTCCAGCCGCCCTGGTCGATCACCTGGAAGATCGGATGGTAGAGGTTCTTGTGAATGGCCCAGCTGGCGATATCGAGCTGGCCGACCTCGAGCCGGAAGCTGGTGACGTTGGCGATGCGCTCGGTGCGCGAGTTGCGCGCCTGGTCGCCGGATAGCGCGGTCGGCGCCGCCTTGCGCGGATTGTTGAGCGCCTCCGACAGCGAGAGCGTTCCGGGCAGCTGCTGGTCGACGATGTAGGCGCCGAAATAGAACCGCGTCTCCGCATTCGGGCCCAGGCGCCAACCGACATTGGCGTTGAATTGCTCCGCTTGCTGGCGCGCGTGCTGCCGGAACCCGTCGGAATGGGTGACCGTGCCGTTGACCAGGAAGTCGGCGTCGCCGAGCACGCGCGAGACCTGTGC
>DASWSO010000338.1:0-2491 GCA_036402635.1 Xanthobacteraceae bacterium | reverse complement strand
CGCTGCCGCGCGGGTTCGATATTCCGGCACGGAATGCCCGCGTCATGCGGTTCGGAGCCGAGCATTGCGTCGCTCACGCGGCGTGCCGGTTGGCGGGCCGATTAAGCCCGAGATGCTGGCGCAGCGTTCGTCCTTCGTATTTGGATCGGAACAGGCCGCGCCGCTGCAGCTCGGGCACCACCAGCGTCGCAAAATCGTCGAAGCCGCCGGGCAGATAAGAAGCCTGGATGATAAATCCGTCGGCGGCCTGGGTCGTGAACCATTCCTGCATCTGATCGGCGATCTGCACCGGGGTTCCGACCACCGAATAGGAGCCGCGCGAGCCGGCATAGCGCTCGTAAAGCTCCTTGATGGTCAGGCGCTCGCGCGTGGCGAGGTCGCCCATGGTCTTCAGGCGGCTCATGCTCACTTTGGTCTTTTCCGGTATGCGCTCTTCCGGGATCGGCTCGTCCACCGAAAGGTCGGAAAGATCGATGCCGCCGAGCTCGACGCTCAACAGCTCCTTGCCCACCTCCGGGTGGATCAGCGACTGCATATACGCGAACTTTTCCTTCGCCTCGGCTTCAGTGCGGCCGACCGTCGGGTTCAACCCCGCCAGCATTTTCAGCTGGTCCGGCGAACGCCCGAACTTCGCCATCCGTCCTTTCACGTCGCGATAGAAATTCTGCGCCGCCTGCAGCCGCTGCTGCGAGAAGAAGATCACCTCGGCGGTCTCGGCGCCGAGCTCCTTGCCGTCCTCCGACGCGCCGGCCTGCGCGATGACGGGGTGACCCTGCGGGGGACGGGCGAGATTGAGCGGCCCCCGCACCGAGAAGAATTTTCCCTTGTGGTTGAGCGGGTGCAGCTTGTTCGGATCGAAGTAGCGGCTGCTCGATCGGTCGCGCAGGAAAGCATCGTCTTCCCAGCTGTCCCACAGCCCCAGCACCACCTGCACGAACTCGCGGGCGCGTTGGTAGCGCTCCGCCAAGTCGTAATGCGCATCGCGATTGAAGTTGAAGCTGGAGGAGGGATTGGCCGAGGTCACCACGTTCCATCCGGCGCGGCCGCCGCTGATGTGATCGAGCGACCCGAACAGGCGCGCGACATTGAACGGTTCGTAGTAGCTGGTCGACGCGGTGCAGACGAGCCCGATGCGCTCGGTCACCGACGCGGTCGCCGAAAGCAGCGTGATCGGCTCGAAGTGCGCCATGTACTGCGGCCAGCGACTGAGCGCCTCCATGTTGCCGTCGCGGGTCGCCACCGCGTCCGCCATGAAGACGAAGTCGAACTTGGCGCGCTCCGCGGCTTGCGCGAGCCGCACGAAGTACGGAAAATTCTGACCCGCATCCACTTGCGAATCCGGGTGCAGCCATGCGGCGATGTGCTGCCCCATGGACGGAAAGTGCGCGCCCAATTTCATCTGGCCGGGGCTGGACGGCATTCGACCCTCTCTCGGCCCAGGAGCCAACGAGTACCGACGCGGCGTCAGACTTCGCCATCCCTAGAGTGTCGGAGCGCGGCTGTCGAGAAGCCGCGCCGCACCCGCCGGACGGCAGACAAGCGGTTCCGCTTGCGCTCGACGCGCGGCGCCGTCCATGCTGCGGGGAACGTCGCACGAAAGCCCGGGAGAGACGCGTGGACATCCTATACCGGCAGTTGCGCTGCGTGTGCCTGGCGGTCGCCGCCCTCATCGGTGGCGCGGCGGCTCCGGCCGGCGCCCAGGGGAATTACCCGTCGCAGTACATCCGCATCATCGTCGGATATGCCGCAGGCGGAAACACCGATGTCCCGGCGCGCCTGTTCGCGACCGAGATGTCGAAGATGTTCGGCGTGCCGGTGGTGGTCGAGAACCGGCCGGGCGCGAGCGGAGTGCCGGCGGCGCAATTCGTCTCCAAGTCTGCGCCTGACGGCCACACCCTGGTCTGGGGCACGTCGGCGAGCCACAGCGTTCCGGTCGCGACCATGCCGAACCTGCCGTTCGACCCGATCACGGACTTTGCGCCGATCACCTTGATCAGCATGGACCCGAACGTGATCGTCGGCAGCCCAGCGTTCCCGGCGGACTCGCTCGATGCGTTGCTCGGGAACTTGAAGGCCAATCCGCGCACCCCGATCGGCACCTCCGGCCCGGCGACGTCCGGGCGGTTCGCCGTCGAGCTGATGAAGCCGAAACTCGGCACCGAGCTGACGATCGTGCCTTACAAATCGACCGGGCCTCTGCTGGTCGACTTGGCGGCCGGCCACATCCCGCTTGGAATCATGGGCGCGTCCATCGCGGTGCCGTTGATCAACGACAAGAAGATCCGCGCCTTCGCGGTGACGAGCCTGAAGCGGTCGAAGGTGCTGCCGGACATTCCCACTTTCAACGAAACCGTTTCGCCCGGTTTCGAGGCGGTGGCCTGGAGCGCGCTCTACGCCCCTCCGGGCACACCGGAGCCCATCGTCGCCAAGCTCAACGCGACGATGCGGCAGATCGCGCAACTGCCCGAGATCAAACGCTGGTTCGACGACT
>DASWSO010000337.1:0-3563 GCA_036402635.1 Xanthobacteraceae bacterium | reverse complement strand
CAGGTGCACCTCTCGGGCGGCGAGCCGGCCGCACGGCGCGACCTCGTCGAGATCGCCGGCAGCGCGCGCGGCGCCGGGCTCTACGTCAACCTGATCACCTCCGGCGTCGGTCTCACCCCACAGCGGCTCGCCGCGGTGGCGGAGGCCGGCGTCGACCACGTGCAGATCTCGATCCAGGACAGCGAGCCGGTCTCCGCCGACCGCATCGCCGGCTATGCCGGCGCCTATGCGCGCAAGAACACGCTGGCGCAGCAGGTGGTCGGGCTCGGGCTTCCGCTCACCGTCAACATGGTGGTGCACCGCGCCAACATCGAACGCATTCCCGAGATGGTCGCGTTGGCGCTCAAGCTCGGCGCCAGCCGCATCGAGATCGCGCATGTGCAGTATTACGGCTGGGCGCTGCAGAACCGCAGCGCGCTGATGCCGACGCGGCCGCAGGTGGACGTGGCGGTTGGCGTGGTGGAGCGGCTGCGCGCCGAGCATCACGGCCGCATCGTCATCGACGCGGTGGTGCCGGACTATCACGCCCGCTTCCCGAAACCGTGCCTGGGCGGCTGGGGACGGCGCTCGCTCAACGTCACCCCGTCCGGCAAGGTGCTGCCCTGCCACGCCGCCGAGGTGATCCCAGGCCTGGAATTCTGGTCGGTGCGCGACCATTCACTGGCCGAAATCTGGGCCGAGGCGCCGGCTTTCCGCGCCTTCCGCGGCACCGCCTGGATGCAGGAGCCATGCATGACCTGCCCGCGCCGCGAGGTCGATTTCGGCGGCTGCCGATGCCAAGCCTTCCTACTCACCGGCGACGCCCGCGCCACCGATCCGGTGTGCCAGCTCTCGCCCCACCACAGCGAGGTGGAAGCGCTCGCCGCCGCGCAGGCGGAAGTCCCGTACGACTACCGGCGCCAGCGCGAGCCGGTGGGTTCGGCGGCAGACTGATGGTTCCGCAATCAGTGCAGGCTGGGGCGTTTGAGGAAGCTGTTTCGGTCAGCCGAGGGGACCTCGATATCGAAGCTCTGACCGTCACGCTCGATGGTGAGCGGCACCGACACTCCAGCGGGCCCAAGTGACCATATGCGGCGGAACAGGCCGGCCAGGTCGCTCACCTCGCTGCCGCCGACGCCGAGCAGGACGTCGCCGGTGCGCAGGTCGGCGCGATGCGCCGGCCCGCGTTCGGCCGCGCCAGCGACGAGCACCTTGCCGTCCACTTCGGCCGCATAGATGCCGAGCCACGGGCGCGGCGGCCGGTTCGGCCGTCCGGAGGTGAGCAGGTCGTCCAGGATCGGCTTCAGCAGGTCGATTGGAACCACCATGTTGAGGTGCTGGGTGGGACCGTGCTCGGTGGTGCCCTGCAGCTGCAGCGATCCGATCCCGACCAGCTGGCCGCGGGCGTCGAGCAGGGCGGTGCCGCCCCAGTTTGGATGCCCCGGCCCGGTGAACAGGGCCTCGTCCAGGACGTATTCCCAATAGCCGGCGAACTCCTGCTTGGCGAAGATGCGGGCGGCGACCGAGCGCTGGCGCCCTCCTGCGCCGCCGAGAACGACCCGCTGGCGCACCCGCAGGTCGCCGGAATTACCGAGCGGCAGCGCCGGGAGCTCGACGCGCGCGAGCGCTTGCACCAGCCCGAACCCAGTCTCCTGGT
This sequence comes from Xanthobacteraceae bacterium, assembly GCA_036402635.1. Classification (GTDB taxonomy): domain Bacteria; phylum Pseudomonadota; class Alphaproteobacteria; order Rhizobiales; family Xanthobacteraceae; genus DASWSO01. Next base: position 1,927 of record DASWSO010000337.1, on the reverse strand, counting down.
CATAGGCGAGCGGGTGCCCCGGCACGGTGCGTCCGTCGCTCAGGGTGAGCCAGACGGAGGAGGCCTCGGTGATCAGATAGCCGATCGTGAGCACCAGCCCGTTGCTGCCGATGATGACACCATGCCCGGCCCGCTCGGTGCCGAGGGTCTGTGCCGTGAACGCATCGTTCGGGACCACCGAGCGGAGACCGACCACCGAAGTCAGCGCCCCGTCGAGGTCGTAATCGTAATCCTGCGGCTTCGGTTGTACGGAAGCCGGCACCTTCCAGTCGCTGACCGATGACATTGCCAGGACCTCCTTCATTGCGGCGTTTGGCAAGCCGTCCGGGGTCGATGCCGAAGCCGGCGGCCTGCGAGCGCTGTATATCGGGCGCTGTATATAATGAGCATCGCCCGCGTGCGAGGGTGGCTTAGGGCGCGCCCTTTGTTGCTGGACCCGGCCGCTCTCCGCGTCTTGGTCCCACTCTGCTCGCACAGCGCGCGAAGTTCTGCTAGCGATGCTCCGCGGCAGCGCAGGCCGCCAAACGACAACGCCGCAAAGCGGCCCCGCCGAGGGAGAGCTGATGCGCGACGCGTGGCGAGCCGTCGATCGGTTCGTGGACGAGAAGATCGGCTGGAACCGGGTCGGCTTGGCAGTCAGCCTCGCCATCATCGGGACCGCCATTGCGGTGCTCTACCGCATGCTGAGCGGCCTCCAGGTCGAGGAGGTTTTCGACGCGTTCAACGCGATCTCGTTTCGCCACATGGCGCTCGCCGCGCTGTTCGTTGCGGCGGGCTACTTCACCCTGACGTTCTACGACCTGTTCGCATTGTGGACGATCGGGCGTCGCGACGTGCCGTACCGGGTGGCCGCATTGGCGGGGTTCACCAGCTATTCCATCGGCCACAATGTCGGGGCCAGCGTGTTTACCGGCGGCGCCGTGCGCTACCGCATCTATTCGGCGTGGGGGCTGGATGTCCTCGACGTCGCGAAAATCTGCTTCATTGCCGGCCTCACCTTCTGGCTCGGCAATGCCACCGTGCTGGGCCTGGGGATTGCCTACGATCCACAGGCTGCGAGCTCGATCGACCAACTGCCTCCCTGGCTCAACCGGCTGTTCGCCATCGCCGTGCTGGCCGTGCTGGTCGGCTATGTGATCTGGGTCTGGACCAAGCCGCGGGTGGTGGGGCGCAAGGACTGGAAGGTCACGCTGCCCGGCGGACCGCTGACGCTCATGCAGATCGCCATCGGAATCGTGGATCTCAGCTTCTGCGCGCTGGCGATGTACATGCTGCTGCCGGCGGAGCCGCATATCGGCTTCATCACCATCGCGGTGATCTTCGTCTCGGCGACGCTGCTCGGGTTTGCCAGCCATGCGCCCGGCGGGCTCGGCGTATTCGACGCCGCGATGCTGGTCGGCCTTTGGCAGTTCGACCGCGAGCAGCTGGTCGCCGGCCTGCTGCTGTTTCGACTGCTCTACTACATCATTCCGTTCATCCTCGCGCTGGTGATTCTCGGCGTCCGCGAGCTGTGGGTGAACTTTGGCAAGTCGCGGCCGCAAGGTGCCGTGACGGAGGCGCCCCTTGCGCCTGCCGCCGAGTCGGCCCGTGAACCGGTCCATGACATTCGACAACGGGCGCAGTGAGCCCGCTCGACCCGGATGGTGGCAGCGACTGAGACCGGCGCGCGCCGTCCTGGTTTCCAGCCTCGCCATGCTCGCCCTGTTGGCCGCGACCTCCCGGCTGGATCCGCCGTATGCATTGGCGGCAGGGCTCGTGGTGCTCGCGGTTGCGCTGTGGAGCGGAGTGTCCGGCGCTCCGCCCGCGCCGACCGGCTTAGGCCTCGGGGCAAACGCGGACAGGTCAACGGTGGCCACGGTCGACATTCTCCGCGGCGTGGTCGACGCGTTCCCGCAGCCCGTTATCGTGCTCGATGCGGACGGAACGG
>DASWSO010000336.1:0-5319 GCA_036402635.1 Xanthobacteraceae bacterium | reverse complement strand
GTGGGTGACGGCAAGTACCCGGTGATCCTCAGCTACGGCCCTTACGGCAAGGGCCTCGCGTTCCAGGACGGCTGGAAGGCGGCGTGGAACCGGCTGATCTCGATCTTCCCCGAGGTGGCGCAGGGCACCAGTGCCAAATACGCCAATTTCGAAGTGGTCGATCCGGAGAAATGGGTGCCGGACGGCTACGTCTGCCTGCGCATCGACGCGCGCGGCGCCGGACGCTCGCCCGGCTTCCTCGACCCGAAGTCGGTGCGCGAGACGCGCGACATCTACCAGTGCATCGCGTGGGCTGCCGCGCAGCCGTGGTGCAACGGCAAGGTCGGGATGAACGGCATCTCGTACTTCGCCACCAACCAGTGGTACGTCGCCGGGCTGCAGCCGCCGCACCTCGCCGCCATCTGCACCTGGGAAGGCGCCTGCGACTATTACCGCGAGAACACCCACCACGGCGGCATTCTTTCGATGATGCCGATCACCGTGAACGCGTTCGGGGTCTGGCCGTATCAGCATGGCGTCGGCGAGCGCGGGCCGCGCAGCCGCGTCACCGGCGAGCTGGTGGCGGGACCCGAGACGCTGAGCGAGGACGAGCTCGCGCGCAACCGCGTCGACTTGGAAAAGTCGCTGCTCGCGCATCCGCTCGACGATAACTATTACCGCAATCGCGCGCCGCACTGGTCGAAGGTGACGGTACCGCTGCTGTCTGCTGCCAACTGGGGCGGGCAGGGGCTGCATCCGCGCGGCAACTTCGAGGGCTTCACGCGCGCCGCCTCGCGGCAGAAGTGGCTGGAGGCGCACGGGTTGTCGCACTGGGCGCATTTCTACAGCAGCTACGGCGAGACGCTGCAGAAGCGCTTCTTCGGCCATTTCCTGAAAGGCGAGGACACCGGGTGGGATGCGCAACCGCGCGTGCAGCTGCAGGTGCGGCATCCCGGCGAGACGTTCGTCCAGCGGCACGAGCAGGAGTGGCCGATCGCGCGCACGCAGTGGACGAAGTTCTACTTCGATCCGGACGCGATGGCGCTGCGAACGGAGCCGGGCGCGGTGCGCACCACGCTGCCGTACGATCCGATGGGCGACGGGTTGACGTTCCTGACGCCGCCGATCGAGCGCGAGATCGAGATCACCGGCCCGGTCGCCGCCAAGCTGTTCGTGTCCTCGGCGAGCCAAGACGCCGACCTGTTCCTGGTGCTGCGCGTGTTCGGCCCCGACGGCAAGGAAGTGGTTTTTCAAGGCTCCAACGATCCGCGTACGCCGATCGGGCTCGGCTGGCTGCGCGCCTCGCACCGCAAGCTCGACCCGGATCTGTCGCTGCCGTATCGGCCCTATCATGCGCACGATGAGTGGCTGCCGCTGACGCCCGGAGTGCCGGTCGAGCTGGACGTCGAGATCTGGCCGACCTCGATCGTGGTGCCGCCGGGCTATCGGATCGGGCTGTCGGTGCGCGGCAAGGACTACCAATACGACGCGCCGCCGCTCGAAGTGCCCGGCGTCTGGTATCCGATGACCGGCGTCGGGCCGTTCCGGCACGATCATCCGCAGGATCGACCGGCCTCGGTGTTCGGCGCCGAGGTCACGCTGCATTTCGACGAGGCGCGGCGCCCCTACGTGCTGCTGCCGATCATCCCGCCGAAGTAACCAGAGAGAGAACCCGATGAAACGCATCGCCGCGCTGCTCTCCCTTGCGCTCGCTTGCGGCGCAGCGACGCAAAGTTTTGCGCAAGGCCCGTATCCCAATCGGGTGGTGAAGATCGTGGTCGGCTTCCCGGCCGGTACCTCCACCGACATCGTGGCGCGCATCTATGCGCAGAAGCTCTCCGAGAAGCTCGGGCAGCAGTTCATCGTCGAAACGCGCACCGGCGCGTCCAGCAACCTCGCGGCCGAAGGCGTCGCGCGCTCGGAGCCGGACGGCTACACGCTGTTTCTCGGCACCGTCGCCAACACGATCAGCGCCAGCGCGTTCAAGAACCTGAAATTTGATCTGACCAAGGACTTCGAGCCGATCGCGGTGGTCGCCAACGCGCCCAATATCCTGGTGGTCAACGCCGCCGCCGGCGTTTCCTCGATCCAGGACCTGATCAAGCTCGCGAAGGCGAAGCCCGGCGAGATCAACTACGGCTCCGCCGGCACCGGCACCGCGCCGCACCTTTCCGGCGAGCTGTTCAACATGCTGACCGGCGCCAAGCTCACGCATGTGCCGTACCGCGGCAACAATCAGGGCCTCATCGACATGGTGAGCGGGCGCATCACGGCGATCTTCGCGCCGGCGCCGACGGTGGCGGGCTTCCTCAAGGACGATCGCGTCAAGGCGCTCGCCGTCACCTCGGCCAAGCGCTCGAGCCTGGCGCCGGACCTGCCGACGCTCGCCGAGCTCGGACTGAGCGGCTTCGACACTTCGATCTGGTACGGCTTCATGGCGCCGAAGGGCACGCCGGCGGCGGTGCTGCAGACGATCGCCGACGTGGTGCTCGCCGCCAATAGCGACGCCGACGTGAATGCGCAGCTGAAGGCGAGCTTCGCCGAGCCGCTGTCGATGAAGCGCGACGAATTCGCCACCTTCCTGAAGGCCGACATCGAGAAATGGAAGAAGGTGGTCGAGTTCGCCGGCGTCTCGATGGAATAGGCCTGCGTCCCCGCAACCACTTCCACCTCCGATAATCCCAGACACCAACAAAGGAAAAAACCAAATGAGCGCGCAGCAGGACCTGTCGTTCACCTACTTCCCGGAAAATTACCGCTGGTCGCACGGGCTGCTGATCGGGCTGAACATGGCGCCGTGGGGCGGCGCCGAGATCGGCGAGGTCAACCGCATCGGCCTGCGCCTGCAGGATCACGTCGGCGACGACGACGCCTGGTTCCGCGAATGGGCGCGGGAAGCGCGCGACGTCGAGGATCGCGGCCGCGCGCATATCGCCGAGGGTCGCACCGCCACCGGCGCGTCCTACCTGCAGCGCGCCAGCGCCTATTACCATGTCGGCGAGCGCTTCCTGCAGCCGAAGAGCAAGGAGGGGCTCGCCGCCTATATGCGCGGCGTCGACTGCCTGCGCGACGCCGCCAAGCACATCAAGCGCCCGCGCATCGAGCACGTCGAGATCCCGTACGAAGGCACCACGCTGCCCGCCATGCTGGTGCATGCCGAGCCGATCGAAGGCCGCAAGCCGGGCCCGGTTCCGGCGATGATCTTCTTCGACGGTCTCGATGTGACCAAGGAAATCCAGTACTTCAAGGGCGTGCCGGATCTGGTGGCGCGCGGCATCGCCTGCCTGATCGTCGACGGTCCCGGTAACGGCGAGGCGATCCGCTTCCGCGATCTCTATCTGCACCACGAAACCGAGCGTTATGCGACGCCGGTCTACGAGTTCCTGGCGGCGCGGCCGGAGATCGACGAGAAGCGCATCGGCGTGATGGCGATCAGCCTCGGCGGCTACTACGCGCCGCGCGCCGCGGCGTTCGAAAAGCGGCTCGCCTGCTCGATCGCCTGGGGGGCGCAGTGGGACTACCGCAAGATCTGGATCAAGCGGTTCGAGCGGCTGTCGCGCAGCGACACGCCGGCGCTCTCGGTCGCCTCCAACCACCTGTTGTGGATCCTCAACGCCAAGACGGTCGACGAGGCGCTGGAGAAGCTGCGCCCGTTCGACCTCGACGGCGTCGTGCAGAAGATCGAGTGCCCGTTCCTGATGGTGCATGGCGAGGGCGACGAGCAGATCCCGCTGGAGGACGCGCAGGCGTGCTTCGACGCGGTCGGCTCGCGCAACAAGACCATGAAGATCTTCACGCGCGAGGAAGGCGGCTACCACCACTGCCAGATCGACAATGTCAGCATCGGCGTCGCCTACATGTGGGACTGGGTGGAGCAGGTGCTGCAGCCGCGCCGCTGATCCGACGCGCTCGAGACCGGAAGGAACAGGAATCGTGAATCGTAGAGTGTTCGTGTCGCTGCTCGCCGCCTGCGCCGCCTGCGCCGTCGTCGCGGGCGGCGCCGCAGCGGAGGCGCAGACCTATCCGTCGAAGACCATCAAGCTGGTGGTGCCCTACGCGGCCGGCGGCTCCACCGACATCTTCGCGCGGCTGATCGCGCAGAAGCTGTCGCAGAGCACCGGCGCGCAGGTGGTGGTGGAGAACCGCGGCGGCGCCGGCGGCAATATCGGCGCCGACTCGGTCGCGAAGGCCGAAGCCGATGGCTACACGCTGCTGGTCGGCACCGGCGGCACCCACGGCATCAACCCGCACCTCTACGCCAACATGCCGTTCGACCCGCTGCGTGACTTCGCGCCCGTCGGCTTCATTGCCGGCGTGCCGAACGTGATGGTGATCAACCCGCAGAAGGTGAAGGCGGCAACGGTCGCGGAATTCATCGCCGAGGCGAAGAAGGACAAGTTCGCGTTCGCCTCGTCCGGCAACGGCAGCACCATCCATCTCTCCGGCGAGCTGTTCAAGCAGCTCACCGGGATCGAGATGGTGCATGTGCCGTATCGCGGCGCCGGCCCGGCCCTGAACGACCTGATCGGCGGCCAGGTGCACGTGATGTTCGACAATCTGCCGTCCTCGCTGCAGCACGTGCGGGCCGGCACCTTGCGGGCGCTCACCGTCACGTCGGACCGGCGCTCGCCGTCGCTGCCCGAGGTTCTGAGCGCGCCCGAGGCCGGCGTTGCCGGCCTGGAGGTCGCGAGCTGGTTTGCCATCTTCGCGCCCGCCAAGACCCCGGCCGCGGTCTTGGACACGCTCAATGCCGAGATGAAGAAGGCGGTGCAGAGCGACGACGTGAAGGCGCGGCTGGCGGAGCTCGGCGGCGAGATCAGGCCGCTGGACCGCGAGCAACTCGCCGCCTTCGTGCGGGCCGAGTTCGAGAAATGGGGCAAGGTGGTGAAGGCCTCGGGCGTCCGGCTCGACTGAGCCGGGTGGCCCGCCATTACGCGTGGCCGCGCGCTTGCGCGGCTGCGTCCCCTGTGGCAAGCATCCGGCCCGCGGGGCCCGGGGGCGGCTGATCGCCCCCGCCGGCGCGCTGCTGCCGTAGCTCAGTGGTAGAGCACTCCCTTGGTAAGGGAGAGGTCGTGAGTTCAATCCTCCCCGGCAGCACCACAAAAACCCTATCGGCACGAAATGCGGCGGCCATGATCGCTTTCGAGCTGCTGCTGAGCTTTGCGTTGGCGATTTTTGTCTTGTGGCTAATGTCGACCTTACGGGGGGTCATTCCTCTTTTGGTACTGAAGGTTAGAGGTGCCCCAACCGCCGCCCTCGCCGCCACCGGAGTTGGCGCCGCCACGGCCGCTGGCGTTGCCTTCAACTTCGTTGGTATGACTAAGATATTCATGTGTTTCG
>DASWSO010000335.1:0-11587 GCA_036402635.1 Xanthobacteraceae bacterium | reverse complement strand
CGGGCGGCCGCACCGGTAGAGCAGCCCCGCGGCCGACGCGCCAGCCCGCGCGACGCCGCGTCGCGCATCGGGATCGCACACCACAAGAACGAGGACTGCGGCACGACTGAGGCACCCGCCGGCATGACCGCGGCGCCGCTGGCGGGAACGATGGCCGCCACACGCGGTTGAGTTGGTTCACCCTGCCCAAAACGTTCAGCCCGTCGGATTACCGCAATCTCGGAACCATCTGGAACGGCACGGCGGATTGGGCCGACGGCAAGCCGCTCTCGGTGGTGCCGGGCAGCCCGGACGGCGCGCCGGCGCCGGAAGGCACGCCGCATCAGGCCGGATTCGCGCCCGACTATGAACCCGGCGAAGTGTTCGAGATCGCCAAACGCCTGATGAAGAACATATAGCGGCTATCGCCCGTTAGGCGGCAACGCGGACGAGGAACCGCTCCACCTCGGCGGTAAGATTGGCGGCCGCGGTTTCCACGATCGCGGTGGCGGACAACACCGTCTTGGCGGCTTGCTGCGTGCCGGCAACAGCGGCCACGACGTCGTTGAGGGCAGCCAAGGCCTTGTTGGCGCCGATAGCCGCCGCGGAGACGCTGTTCGAGATCTCCGCGGTGGCGCCGTCTTGCTCGATGACCGTGCCGGCGACGATGTCGGTGGTTTCGTGAATGCCGGCCATCCGCTCCGAAATACGGCCGATGGCCTCGACCGCTGTGGTGGTCGAGCGCTGCACGGCGGAAATCTGCGCCGCTATCTCTTCGGTCGCGCGACCGGTCTGCACTGCCAGCGACTTCACCTCGGAAGCGACAACGGCGAAGCCGCGCCCCGCTTCGCCCGCACGTGCCGCCTCGATGGTGGCATTCAACGCCAGCAGGTTGGTTTGGCCGGCCACGTTGCGGATGAGGGTGACGACTTCGCCGATCTTCTGCGCGGTCTGCACCAGCTCCGAGATCGTCCGGTCGGTCGCCTCCGCTTCCGCGACCGCTTCCCGCACCACGACGGCGGTGGCCTGGAGCCGCGTGCGGATCTCGGTCACCGAGGCGGCAAGGTCGTTGGTGGCCTGTGAGGCGGCCGCGACATTGCCGGATGCATCGGTGGAGGAGGCGAGTGCGCCGGCGGCGCGGATCGAGGTCTGTTCCGCCGAGGCTGAAAGCGCCGCCGCGGTCGCCCGCATGGCAGCGGCGTTCTCGGTAACTGTGCCGAGAAGCCGATGCGCCTGTAAGCGGAATGACGTGATGGCGTCTTCGATCGCGGCCCTGCGGGTCGCCTCCAGCGCCGCCGCGGCACGCTCCTGTTCGGCTCGCTGGTGCTCGGTGACGTCCTCGTGGGTCGAGACCCAGCCGCCGTCCGGCCTCGGCTGCGTCGAGCTGGCGATCAGCCGCCCGCCACCCTGCATCACCAACTTGGTGGGCTGCCCGGCGCGGACGGCGGCAAGCAGATTTCCGACATAGGTGTCGGCATCCTGATGAAAGGTGCCGGCCGCAGCGCGCTGCGCGAGGATTTCGCGCAGCGGGACCCCGGGCTTGATCGAGGCCGCCGAGAGGCCGAACAGCTGCAGGTACTGCTCGTTACAGATGACCAGCTTCGCTTCCGCGTCGAACATGCAGAGGCCCTGCGACATGTTGTTGAGCGCCGTGCGCAGCAGCCCGTTCTGCCGGCTGACGCGGCTGTCGGCGAATGCGCTGACCAGGCTGATGCCGAGCACGGCGGCGGTCACGCTCGCGATCGTCAGCGCGAACCAGAACGGCGACAGTCCGGATGCGACACCCTGCGGCTCAGCGCCGGCGATGATCTGAACGGCTCCCATCGCGGTGAAATGGTGCGACACGATCGCCAGCATCAGCAGCACTGCGGCGGTCACCGTGGCGGCGGCGGTGCGGCGGCGCGCCGCCACCACCATGGCGGCGGAGCCGAGCAGCATGCCGATCAGGATCGAAGCGGCGACCAGATCCGCCGACCACACGATGGTGCCGGGAAGCTCCACCGCCCACATCCCGAGATAGTGCATGCACGCCACCCCGGCGCCGATCACGGCGCCGCCCATCGGCGTCCCCCAGCGGCGCGGCGCATAGGCGGTGAGCAGGAGTCCGGCCCAGGTGACGAAGGCGGCCGCCGCAAAGGACCCGGCGGTCAGGCGCAGGCCGTAGCCGAGCGGAACGCCCGGATCGTAGGCCAGCATGGCGATGAAATGGGTGGCCCAGATCCCGGCCCCGGTGGTGAGCCCGGCCCAGGCGAGCCAAATCGCCCGGCCCAGGCTTGCGGCCGCCTGGGCGCGCCGGAAGGCGCTGATGGCGGCAAGACAGGTCAGGAAGCACACCAGCGCGGCGATCGGGACCAACCGCCAGTCATGCTCGGTCGTCAGGCAGTTAACAATTCGTATCATCGCGCCGCTCAACGCAGGACGGCGCTATGATTACCGCAGGGTTCCTTTATTCGAGTTAATTATTGGAAGTGTTCAGCTCACGCCCGGTTGACAGCGGTTCCACACCCGCGTTGGCGCCTCGCCCTGCCGCCCATGCGCGAGATATTCCGACATCAGCGTGATCTCCACCTTCTCGCCGGAGCCGGGCTCGCCGGCCGGGACCACATAGGAGAAGAAGTGGCGGCTGTAGTCGCCGCTGATCTGGTGGCCACCCGGCGTGCTGACGGCGGGGCCGCGGATCGTCATGCGCTTGCCGTCGGCGCTGCACCAGTCGCCGTCGATCGCGTCGGCGCGGGCGAGGCCGGTGGCGGCGAGCAGCGCGGCGGCTGCGAGCAGGACGAAGCGCGGGTTCATGGGCGTGACCCTTTCGGCCGGCGCATGACGGCCCGACCGGGCCGTCAGAAGCAGTACGCGGCGATCAGGTCGAGAATGTAGGCGGGGCCGTGCAGCCCCCACAAGAGCAGCGCCACGCCGCATACCGCCGCCAATATCCCGGCGCCGGCCCATAAGCCCCAGCGGATCGGCGCAACCGCGCCCGGATCATCAGCAGGTGCCGCGCCGCGCCGCATCAGCGTGCCGCCGCCAGCGCCAGCCGCGGCACCGGCTGCTCGCGGATCAGCCAGTGGATCACCGCCGCGAAGGCGCCGAGCCCGATCGAGACCCACCACATCAGATCGTAGTTGCCCTGGATGTCGTAGAGCCGGCCGGGCGCCCAGCCGCCCAGAAAGCTGCCGAGCTGGTGGCTCATGAACACCACGCCCCACAGCATCGCCATGTGCGTCTGCCCGAACATGTGGCTGACCAGGCCGCTGGTGAGCGGGATCGTGCCGAGCCACAGGAACCCGAGCGAGGCCGCGAACAGCAGCACCGACATCCAGCTCAGCGGCAGGATCAGGAACAGCAGGAACGCCAGCGCGCGCAACGCATAGAGCAGCGCCAGCATGTCCTTGCGCGGATACCAGCCGCCCGACATGCCCCAGAGGAAGGAGCCGGCGATGTTGAACAGGCCGACCAGCCCGATGGCCCAGCCGCCGAGCTCGATCGGCGTGATCGGATGCCCGAAGAACGTCATGCCGACGGCATGGTCGGAAATGTAGGACGGCAGGTGCAAGCCGATGAAGGTGACGTGGAAGCCGCAGACGAAGAAGCCGATCGTCAGCAGCCAGAAGCCCTGCGTACGGAACGCCTCGCGCAACGCCTCCCCGGTGTTCTGCGCGCGCGGCGCACCGGCGGCCGGCGCCGGCTTGCTCGGCTCGCGCAGGCCGAAAGCCAGCGGGATCATGACCAGCGAGACCGCGGCGAGGATGAACATCGTCGTGTGCCAGTCGCCGAGCCGCGCCTGCAGCACCGAGGCGAACGGCACCACCGCGAATTGGCCGAACGAGCCGCCGGCGGTGACGATGCCCATCGCCAGCGAGCGCTGCCCCGGCCCGATCTTGCGCGCGATGGCGCCGAAGATCGGCCCGAAGCCGGCGGCGGCCATGCCGATGCCGGACACGATGTTACCGAGCGTGATCAGGAGGCTGCCGGTGGCGAGCGCGATCATCACCAGCCCGATGACATAGAGCACGCCGCCGGCCGCCACCGTGCGGGCGGCGCCGAAGCGGTCCGCGATGCTGCCGACGAAGGGCGAAAAAATGCCCATCATCAGCACCGCGATCGCGTTGGCGAACGACCAGACCTCGCGCCCGACATTGAGGTCCTCGGCGATCGGCTTCTGGAAGATGCCGAAGCTCTGGCGCGCGCCAATGCCGATGGTGAGGATCACGGCGCCGCAGATCACCGGTATCCAGAAACTGCGATTGCGCATGGCGGCCCTTCCGGAACGGGAGTCACTTGCATCATGATAGTGACCATGCGACGTTGAAGTCAATGCAGCGAAAACGCCTCTCAGCCATGCAATGCCCGATTGCCCGCAGCCTCGAGCGCGTCGGCGAGTGGTGGAGCATGCTGATCATGCGCGATGCGCTGGACGGGTTCACCCGCTTCGAGCAGTTCCGCAAGGGTCTCGGCATCGCGCCGAACATGCTGACCCGGCGGCTCGACGCGCTGGTGGAGGCCGGGCTATTGGAGCGCCGCCGTTACAGCGAGCGGCCGCCGCGCGACGAATACGTGCCGACTGCCTGCGGGCGCGATTTCCAGCCGGTGCTGGTGTCGCTGCTGGCCTGGGGCAACCGCCACTTCGCGCCGGAAGGCGCCGCCGTGGTGCTGGTGGACAGCCGCACCGGCGCGGCGGCCGACCCGGTGCTGGTCGACGCGGCGAGCGGCAACGCCATCAGCGGGCGCGACTACACGCTCGGCCCGGGGCCGGCCGCCAACGCGCGCGTGCTGCAGAAGTATGGCGCGCGCGGCGCAACCCGGCCAGCAAGCGCGAAGCCGCGCCGCAAGGGTTGAATAAAGACGCCGTCATTCCGGGGGGCGCGAAGCGCGAGTCCGGAATGACGGAAAACCTTAGCCGGCGCTGCGGTCGAGCAGCTCGATCGAGACGCCCTGCGGCCCGCGCAGGAACGCGATGCGCACGCCCGGCCGGATCGTGGTTGGCTGCATGGTAAACTCGGCGTCCTTCGCCTTCAGCTCCGCCACCACGGCGTCGATGCCGCTCACCGACAGGCCGAAATGGTCGAGCCCCTGGTACGGCGTGGTCGGCGGCGGGTTGACGCCGCTATCGGGCGCCACCGGCGCGATGAAGATGTCGGCGCCGCCGAGCTTGAGGTCGATGCGCGGCTTGCCCTCCTGCATGGTGCGGAGCACCTCGGCGCCGAACATGCGCTCGTAGAACGCCGCGGTCGCCTCCGGATCCGGGCTGCGCAGGTGGATGTGATCGTAGGTGAACTTCGCCATCGCGGGCTTTCCTCCAGATGCTCGTTGGACTTCGTTGGACTTATTGCTTCTCGACTAACATAGCGCACGACCGATGACACCCGTGTCCTGCAGCGCGTGCGCGGTGCAGCGCAGATGCGGGACACGGGTGGCGCCACGGTTGCGGATGCGCCATTGTTCGCGGCGGGGAACGATAAAACACGCCAGGGAGGTTTAAAATGCGGAAGACGATTGCGGCAGCCGTCGCGCTCGCGGCGCTCACCCTCGCGACGCAGGCGCCAGCACCTGCGCAAGCGCCAAAAATCTCCGACGACGTGGTGAAAGTCGGTCTGATCCTCGACATGTCGAGCCTCTATGCCGACATCACCGGCACCGGCAGCGTCACCGCCGCAAAAATGGCGGTCGAGGACTTTGGCGGCAGCGTGCTCGGCAAGCCGATCGAGGTCGTGTTTGCCGACCATCAGAACAAGGCCGACATCGCCGCCGCCAAGGCGCGCGAATGGTTCGACACCGAGAAGGTCGACGCCATTCTCGACGTCGCCGCCTCCGCCACCGCGCTGGCCGCGCTGGAGGTCGCGCGCACCAAGGGCAAGATCATCATGTTCAACGGCCCGGGCGCGACCCGGCTGACCAACGAGGCCTGCACGCCGCATTCGGTGCACTACACCTACGACACCTATTCCATGGCGCACGGCACCGGCCTCGCCACCGTCAAGCGCGGCGACGATTCGTGGTTCTTCATCACCGCCGATTACGCGTTCGGGCATGACCTCGAACGCGACACCGCCGAAGTGGTCAAGGCGAACGGCGGCAAGGTGGTGGGCAGCGTGCGCCACCCGATCAACTCGCCGGACTTCTCCTCCTATCTGCTCCAGGCGCAGGCCTCGAAGGCGAAGGTGATCGGGCTCGCCAATGCGGGCGGCGACACCATCAACGCGATCAAGCAGGCGTCCGAGTTCGGCATCGCGCGCGGCGGCCAGAAGCTCGCCGGCATGCTGATCTTCACCAGCGACATCAAATCGCTCGGGCTCGACAAGGCGCAAGGGCTGGTGCTCACCGATGCCTGGTACTGGGACACGAACGACGAAACCCGCAAGTTCGCCGAGCGCTTTCGAGCGAAGGACGGGCGCATGCCCAACATGGTGCAGGCCGGGCTCTATTCGGCCACCATGCACTATCTCAACGCCGTGAAGGCGGCCGGCACCGACGCCACCGAGCCGGTGATGGCGAAGATGCGCGAGACCCCGATCAACGACATGTTCGCCAAGAACGGCCGCATTCGCGAGGACGGCCGCATGGTGCACGACATGCACCTGGTGGAGGTGAAGAAGCCGTCGGAATCGCGCGGCGAGTGGGACTACTACAAGATCCTGCACACCATCCCGGCCGAGGAGGCGTTCCAGCCGCTGGCGCAGTCGCGCTGCCCGCTGGTGAAGAAGTAGCGGAGGCGCCGCACGGCTTGCGGGATGATTGCCTGGGCAACCCCGGCAATGACGAGCGGATGGGGCTCAGTCGCAAGCAACGTGCTGTCGCCTCACCACGGCAGGCCACGTAAAACTCTCGGGGGAAACATCGCATGCGCAACGACGACATCCGCGTGGCAACCTTCGCCGGCCCCGGTGCCGCGCCGGTGATCCGCTCGGTGCCGTGGCCCGAGATCGGCAAGCCCGCCGCGCTCATCAAGGTCGGCGCCTGCGGCGTCTGCGGCACCGACCTGCACATCCTGAAGGGCCACTGGCCGAAGCCGCTGCCCTGGCCGTTCACGCTCGGCCACGAGCTCGGCGGCACCGTCGTCGAAGCCGGCCCGGAATTCCGCGAGGATTTCATGGGCAAGCCGCTCGGCGTCGGATCCAAGGTGATGATCCCGCCGCTCAATCCGTGCGGCTCCTGCTACTACTGCGTCCACTACCCGGAACACGCCAACAAGTGCCTCAACCCGGTGTATTACGGGCGCTATCTCGGCTTCGACAAGGCGCCGCACCTGTGGGGCGGCTGGGCCGAATACGTCTATGTCGACCTCGACATGCTGCCCGGCACGAAACTCTACAAATTGCCCGACGACATGAGCGAGCGGCTCGGCGCGCTCTCGGAGCCGCTCACCTCCTGCATCCGCGCCTTCAACCGCGCGGTGCGCGCCGGCGGCTTCAAGTGGGGCGACACGGTGGTGATCCAGGGCTCCGGGCCGATCGGCATTCTGGCGGTCGCGGCCGCGCAGGAGATGGGCGCCGGCCGCGTCATCTGCATCGGCGCGCCGGAGACGCCGCGGCTGAAGCTGGCGCGAAAATTCGGCGCCGAGGCGACCGTCGACATCGAGACGCACGTCACCGCGGAGGCGCGCATCCGCGCGGTGCGCGACATTGTCGGCGGTTTCGGCGCCGACCTGGTGATGGACTGCTCCGGGCATCCGAGCGCCGGCCCCGAGGGGATCGAGTTCCTGCGCGACGGCGGCTGTTACGTTGAGATGGGGCAGTTCACCGACGCCGGCTCGATCGACACCAATTGGCACCGCATCTGCACCAAGGACCTCACCGTGCTCGGCTCCTGGGGTTTCACCGGCAACGACCTGCCGCTCGGGGTGGATATGCTGTACCGGACGCGCAACACGTATCCGTGGCTGGAGATGCAGACGCTCTACCCGTTCACCGAGGACGGCATCGCGCGCGCCGTCGCCGACGCGATGGCGATGCGGACGGTGAAATCGACGATCGTGCCGTGGGGGTAGGATTCGCGTAGCCCGGATGCAACGAAGCGCAATCCGGGACTAACTCCACCGGTGGCGGGCCGCGCGGAGCGCCCGCCCGATGGCTCAATCCGGACTACAAACCGCGGCTCTACAGGTCCCCGCTCACCAGGTCGTAGGACCCTTTGCGGCGGCGGGCATAGACCTTGGCGGCGGCGGCGCGGATGCGGTCGCGGTTGGCGTCGAAAGCATCGAGCAGGCCGGCCTCGTCCAACCGCATGTCGGGCGCGACGTGCTTGAGCGCGTCCTCGCCGACGAAGAACGAGGCTTCCATCGACTGGTCGTGGCCCCAGAAGCGCACCGCGCGCCGGGTGCCGTCGTAGCTGCGGCTCGGATTCGGAAAGCTCAGCGTCATGTCGTTTATCCGTTGCGGGGCCGCGATGTCGAACGCCGGTCCGACGCGCCGCCGCCACGCAACCTACCATATTCGCGCCCACACACCTCCCCATCATCCTGCGGCGCGAGATCGCAAGCGGTCAAGCCTCGAAGGAGGCTGAGGAAGCGGTAGCCCGGATGGAGCGAAGCCACATCCGGGGATGGAGTTTTCCGAGAGAGCCCGGATTTCGCTCCGCTCAATCCGGGCTACGCTCGTGAATATTTTCCTTGACAACCACCAGGAGTGCTGCCCGACAGACATATGCCGTATCGCCCGTCGAAGCGATCACGCCGCTGTGTTGCGTCCGCGCCAGCACCAGCCCAGGCTATGTCGGAGACCAGACGTACAGCGCATATTCCTACGCGGCATGCAACGTTATGTCGGAGTCGAGCGTTGTGTTATATTGCAACGGTCTCCGTGGTTGGCGCGTGTCGGCGCGCTCATCCAAGGCTGCGGTCTCTGCTCCCCGATCGAGCCCCAACCGCGGTGCTTCCATGGACCAACATTCCCCAGGGAACACGAACGCTTTGCTGGCTTCGCTGCTGCCGGCCGACTTCGACGCTATCGCCCCCGACCTGCAACAAGTTGCGCTGCCGCGTGGACAAATCCTCTGCGACGCCGGCGAAGCATTCGATTATGTGTATTTCCCGACCTCCGGCATGATCTCGGTGCTCGCCATCATGCAGAGCGGACAAGCGATCGAGACCGGCGTCATCGGCCGCGAAGGGGTTTCCTGTTCGGCGGTGGTCGGCAGGCGGCATGCGCTCGACCAGAGCATGGTGCAGATCGAGGGCTCGGCCGCGCGGCTGGCAACCGGAGCATTCCTCGCTGCCTACGACCAGAGCAGCAGCTTCCGCCAGCGCATCAACTGGCACAACACGGCCATGTGGGCGATGGCGCAGCAGAGCGTCGCCTGCAACGCATTACATCCGCTGGAGCGTCGGCTGGCGCGCTGGCTGATGCAGTCGCGCGATATCACCGGCAGCGACGAGCTCAGTCTGACGCAGGAGTTCCTCAGCATGATGCTGGGGGTGCAGCGCACCACCGTCACGCTCGCCGAAGGCACGCTGCAGGACGAGAACCTGATCACGGTGCGGCGCGGCCGCATCCGCGTTCTCAACCCCGAAGGCCTCGGCCACCGCGCCTGCGAGTGCTACCACACGCTACGCGAGCGCCAGGCCGCGGCCGCCAACGGCGGCTGAGCGCCGCGCCCGCGCGCGGCGGCAGCGTTTGCGGTGCCGCAAAAAAAGTTCAGCATGTGTCGGAACTGCGGCAGACGCTCCCGCTTGAGGATCGCATACTTTCCGTCACCTCAGCTGCGCACGAGGTATGGAGGGTTTCGTGATCCACACCGACCGGGCGTTCGAGCCCGAGACGATTTCAATGCTGCGCGCGGTTTTGGACGATGCCTACGAGTCGCTTCCCGCATATCTTCGCACGCAGGAACGCAAGACGATCCTGGCCGAGCGCCTGCTCAATCTGGCCGCCGCCGGCGAGACCGACCGGATACGGCTGCGGGCCGCCGCGCTGCTGCATGTCGCCAGATAGCGACTGCGATTGAGGCTTTGCCGCGAATTGCCCCGATCGCGGCCGAATATGTCGGAGGTCGCACAGACGATCCGCCGGCGTCCGTCTTAGTGTCCCCTCCCATCCCGTCGGCAGTGCATGTCCGGCCCTCGGATTTGCCCGGAGACTCCAGCTACGTGCCCCCCGCCAACAGCAATCGCCTCCTCGCCGCACTGCCGCCCGACGAACTCGCGACGCTCGAGCGCGAGCTTCAGCCGGTCGTGCTGGAACAGGGGGTCGTGCTGCACCGCCCCGGCGGCAGCATCGAGCATGTGTACTTCGTCACCACCGGCGTCGTCTCGATCGTGACGCTGATGCAGGACGGGACCGGGGTCGAAGCCGCGATGACCGGCAACGAGGGTGTGGTCGGCGCGGCGGTGCTGAGCGGGGCGACCACCGCCTTGAGCCAGGCGGTGGTGCAGATCGCCGGCACCGCCCGGCGGATGCCGGCGCCGCAGTTCGTCGCCGCCTGCCGCCGCAGCGCGGCGCTGCAGTCGCTGGTCGAACGCTACCAGTACGCGCTGCTCGGCCACGCCCAGCAGAGCGCCGCCTGTAACGCGCTGCACAGCGTGGAGGCGCGGCTGTGCCGCTGGCTGCTGCAGGCACGCGACCGCACCGCCAACGACATGCTGCCGCTGACGCAGGAATTCTTGGCGCAGATGCTCGGCGTGCAGCGCACCACCGTCACCCTGGTCGAGGGCGTGCTGCAGACCGCCGGGCTGATCAAGCATCACCGCGGCCGCATCCAGCTGCTCGACCCGGAGCGGATCTCGGACGCCGCCTGCGAATGCTACGCGACGGCGCGCAAGAACTACGCCGTGCTGCTGCCGGAGACGGAGCGGCCGCAACAGGCCGGATCGGGCAGCTAAAAAACACGGAGTGTGAATCGCTTCACACAAGGACCTGAAGCGAGGCGCTATCGATGGCGTGCCACCCACGCAATGCGGAGCGCTTCGATGACCAAAGGCCAGCTTCTCGCCCGCTACAAGGATCTCTCCGCCGAGGACCAGCGCACCTTCAACCGCTGGCTCACCGCCAATGCAGTGATCGGCTCGCTGTTCGCGCTGGCGGTGGCCGCGATGGCGTTCAACGCTTCGCCGGTGCCCGGTCCGGGACCTGCGACCGCGACCGCCTCGACCAGCGAGCGCACGGTTCCGCGCCCCACCGCGCAATACGACGAGCCGCGCCACCTCTCCCCCTATGAGATGATGCTGCGGCGCCACCCCGACCAGCTGCCGGTGCACCCCTACGCCGAGCCGTTCTGACCTTCGCCGCGGCGGGCGATCGCGACCGCGGCAGTGCTCGCGGTCGCTCCGAGGGTCGGGATGATCCTTCCGTTCTGAAGCGCGAACGCTCTTGCTTCTATTCAGTTTGTCATTGCCGCGCCTGGCCCGGCCATCCATCGTGAGCACCCGACTCTCTTGATGGATGCGCGGGTCAAGCCCGCGCATGACGGCGCATGCCTCTCCCGTTCTTCTACGGCTGGGTGATCGTGGCGGTCGCCTTCGTCACCATGGCGATCGGCGTCAATGCGCGCACCGCCTTCTCGCTGCTGTTTCCGCCGATCGTGAGCGAATTCGGCTGGGAGCGCGGCGTCACCGCCGGGGCGTTCTCGTTCGGTTTCCTCGTCTCCGCGGTGCTCACGCCCACCATCGGACGGCTGATGG
>DASWSO010000334.1:0-12250 GCA_036402635.1 Xanthobacteraceae bacterium | reverse complement strand
TTGGCTCCTTCGTTCTCGCTCCACGGCACATCGCCCAGGTAATCGGCGACGGAGAGATGCGCCGCCGCGGCGAGGTCGGCGTAGCTCATCCGGTCGCCGGCGAGCCAGTCGCGGGTCGCCACCAGCCAGTCGATATAGGCGAGATGATAGCGGATGTTACTGCGCGCGGCGCGCAGCGCGGTGGTTTCCGGCGGGCCGCCGCCCGCCTCCTTCGGCATGTGCCGGCGGTAGATCCGCTCGGTCACCAACGGGTCACTGACTTCGTTGAAGAATTTGTCGTTGAACCAAGCCGCGAGCCGGCGCACCTCGATGCGGCCGCGCATCTCCTCGGGCAACAGCCGGCGCTCGCCGAGCGAGAGGCCGCGGGTCTCGTCGAGGTATTCGGCGATCTGCGCCGCGCCCGGCACCGGCGGGCCCGCCTCCTCCACCAGCACCGGAGTGGTGCCGGCCGGGTTCATCAGCAGAAAGTCCTCGCGGCGCTCCCAGGCGCGCTCCTCGACCAGCTCAACGTCGGCGGCGTATTCGCCGAGTGCCAGCCGCACGAACCGCGAATGCGGGCAAAAAGCGTGATGAAACAACGTCACCATCAGGTGGGATTGGACCGGGCGGAAGGGCGGGGCGGGAGCGCGGCCCCTCCCTAACGGAAAGCCGGGCCAGCGGGCAACCTCGGTCAATGTCACCGGTGAACCTTCAAAACGCTTAACGCCGCGAGCGGCATCACGGGCCGTGAATATGGTCCCGAGTGGTTGCTTATCCGTTGCCGGCCGGCCCCGGCTGAGCGACAAGGCGGCGCAACGCCGCGCCGATTCGGCCGGTGCGAGCCCCGCGGCGCCGCTTCCCCGCCCGCGGCGCTGCCGGGAGGCCGCCCATGCTCACCGACATCATCAAGGCGACGCTGCTCGGCATTCTGGAGGGGCTGACCGAGTTCGTCCCGGTCTCCTCCACCGGCCATCTGCTTCTGATCGGGCACTTTTTCGGCTTCACGGACGATGATTTCGGCAAGACCTTCGTGGTGCTGATCCAGCTCGGCGCCATCCTGGCGATCCTGTCGGTGTATTTCGGCAAGCTGTTGCGGATCGCGCTCGCGCTGCCCTACGACCTCTACGCCCGGCGCTTCGCGATTGGCGTGGTGGTGGCGTTTTTGCCTGCCGCGCTCGTCGGTTACTTCGCGCGCGGCTTTATCAAGGGCACGCTGTTCAACCCATGGGTGGTGTGCACCGCGCTGATCCTGGGCGGGCTGGTGCTGCTCTGGGTCGACCGGCTGGAGCTGGCGCAGCGCCACCGCGACGCCACCCGGTTCCCGCTGGCGATGTATTTCTGGATCGGCTGCGCCCAGTGCCTGGCCATGATCCCGGGCGTGTCGCGCTCCGGCGCCACCATCGTCTCCGCCATGCTGCTGGGCGCCGACAAGCGCGCGGCGGCGGAATTTTCGTTCTTCCTGGCGATCCCCACCATGGCGGGCGCCTTCGCGCTCGACCTGATCAAGAGCTCCGACCAGCTCACCAGCAGCAACACGCTGATCGTCGCGATCGGCTTCGCCACCTCGTTCGTGGCCGGCTGGTTCGTGGTGCGGGGGCTGCTCGACTACGTCTCGCAGCACGGCTTCGCGTTGTTCGCCTGGTGGCGCATTTTGGTCGGCGCCCTCGGCCTCATCGGCCTCGCGCTGGTTGGGTAGACGAGCGAGCTAAGCGGCGCGGCTGCGGAACTGGCCGGTGCGGCGGAAGCGCCAGAGATAGGACTCCACCACCGCCGCCATCGCGGTCGGGTCGATGCCGAGCCCCTCCAGCGTGCGCCCCTCGCGCCTGGCCTCCTCCGACACGACATTGTCGGTGCGCAGCAGCCACACCTGGTCCGGGGTGAGCAGCGGCGTCGGCATGAACTGCAGCAGCATCGCCTGCAGCTCGGCGAGCCGGAACGGCAGCGGCAGCAGCAGCCGGCGGCGCTCGATCACCGCCAGCGTGAACTCCATCAGCTCGCGGAACGTCTTCACGTCCGGCCCGCCCAGCTCGTAGACGGTGCCGTCGCGCGCCTGGCCGTCGACCGCGCGCGCGATCGCCTCGGCGACGTCGCCGACGAACACCGGCTGGAACCGCGTCTCGCCGCCGCCGATCAGCGGCAGCACCGGTGAAATCCGCGCCAGCGCGGCGAAGCGGTTGAAGAAATCGTCCTCCGGCCCGAACACAACCGAGGGACGGAAGATGTTGGCGTCCGGCACCAGCGCGCGCGCCGCCTGCTCGCCGGCGAATTTCGTGCGCGCATAAAGCGACGGCGAATCCTCGCTCACGCCGAGCGCGGAGACGTGGATCAACTGCGCGCCCTGGGCGGCGGCGGCTTCGGCGATGTGGCGCGCGCCTTCGGCATGCACCGCCTCGAAGCGTTGCCGCCCGCGCTCGAACAGCACGCCGACCAGGTTGATCACCACGTCGGCGCCGCGCACCGCCGCGAACACCGATTCCGGATAGCGCACGTTGGCCTGCGCCAGCTGGATCTGCCCGACCTTGCCGAGCGGCTGCAAATGCCCGGCGAGGTTGGGCCGGCGCACCGCGGCGCGGATGCGGTAATCGCGCCGCGCCAGCGCCCGCACGGTGTGCCGGCCGAGGAAGCCGGAGCCGCCGAACACGGTCACCAGCGTCTCCAGCGGGGGTCGTGTGCTCATGGCGCTCCTCGCCTCGAGGCGGTCGGCTCAGTGCATCGGGAAATCGCTTGCGCGCATACAGGATCGGCCTCGCGCTGTACAGAGCGGCGCGGCGGCGTTGACAAGGCGAAAGCCGCGCCTCTATGTGTCGCCGCGGGCCCAGGTGGCGGAATTGGTAGACGCGCTGGTTTCAGGTACCAGTGGTGAAAGCCGTGGAGGTTCGAGTCCTCTCCTGGGCACCAAGGAATTTAGCACACCGGCTGCTTCAACGCGGCCGTGTCGATCGGCAGCTTCGCAAGCGCTTGCTGACTGAACGCCCGCGCAGCGAGCAGCTCGGGGACCATCAGGATCGATCAACAGGGCCCCGCCCCCGTATACCCAAATCCGCGGCTCGCTCCGCGGTCAGGGTCTGTGTTGTGCCAGCACTCCGTCGATGCGTCTTGAGCGCGTCGGGTCTCGTGCCGTGGCGCACTACGGTGATTGTCTGTTTTGTGATGGGCCGATGCGTGGGGAGCGGTCCGCGACTCTAAGGCAAACGCTTGCGAAAACGCACCGATGTTCATCGAAGCCGCCGTTGCGGCGGCAAGCATCACCGTTTTTGAGATCGTCATCGTTTCCTCCGGCGACGCCCTCTAGTGAATTCTCATCGCTCAATGGGAAACGGGGTAATCAGGCGAGGCCGGCCAAAGCTCCCTCACCTTGGCCGTAACGTTAGTGGTCGGGGCTGTCTTGGAAGTGATTGTACCCGAGGCTGCCGCCACCAGTCAGGGCAGGGGTGTCGGACCGCATGGGCGTAGCATCGCGTGCCGGGACGGAAGACTGCGCGAGGGCCGGCGAAGCGATCGCGATCGCAGCGAGCATGGTTGCAAGCGCGAGCTTGGCTTTGTTCTTCATGGTACTCTCCTTTGCTATGGTGGCCCGCTCCCGGGTCACCTGACGCAAAGATAGGGTTCGGCTTCGCGAGCGTTTTTGCGATTTTGCCACCGATTGATCATTCATGCGCGCAAGCAGCAGCGGGTTACGACCTCCCCGTCGCCCGACTCACGCCTGCTCTGCCCAATGGGCCGATTTCATCCACGCTCTGTCGCGAGCAAGGTGACGCTCACAGCTACCTGTTGCGCGGCGCGCATCCTCCGCATGCCGCATTCGGCGAGCTATGCAAGCGGCCTCGCTCCAAGGCCTCGGGCTGACACTTCAGCGCGGTGCTGTCTTGTGCGCCGGGCCGGGATGGCGGTTGTGCCGGAGTCGCGAAATTGCGCGGTTGGCTAGCCGAACCACATTCCGCTCGCCCTGACGCGCCACAGCAAAGATGGATGTGGCGAGCGCCGAGCGAAGTTGTGACGGGTCGGAGGTGGCAAAGGCCGCGTCGGCTTGGACAAAATCCCAGGCTCGATCGAGAGCCGCAGAAAGGACCGTCAGGGTTTCCGGATCGAAAGCGCCAGACACGAGATCGAACATCGCGGACTCCTGTTGGCAGCCCCTTGCCGGCACAGCATACTCGCGGTTCACGTCCCCCGAATGCAATTCGACGTGACCAGTACCGTTTGTTGTTGGATTGAATCACCAAGCGGTCATTGCCGAGGGAGCCCGCGCACGACGGCTCGCACGATTCGACGCAAGTTGTGAAAGCCCACGGGCTTTGCGCTACCGCGGCGGCCTCTTGGGCCGCACCCTCGGCGCGTCACTCGCTTCCGCGAGCTCGGCCATCCGAAGCCAGTCTTCCGCAATCTTGAGCCAGCGTTCCTTGGCTTGTTGGTTGATCGCCCGTTCGGCTTGGTGGCGACACTCGTCCGCATGGCTGCGGAACAGCGCCGCTCGATTGACACTCGACATCCAAAAGACAGGCCTTGCAGTACCCCGGCTTTCGAACACTGGGGAAGGCGACGCCCACGCTTGAAGATGATCGTCCGGATCAGTGGAAGCCAGCAGCGCGAAGTTGGGCCAGCCATGCGCCAACGGGAGTGCGGTCAGGGTTGAATGAGCCGCTCGAGCAGGGCTATCGCGACCGCTTCAGCGCGATTAGACGCGCCAAGCTTGCGCACCGCCGTCGCAACATGCTCGTTGACGGTCCGCGTGGCGATGCCAAGAATTTCTCCAAGCTCCCAGGCGGACTTTCCGCGCGCAACCCAGGTCATCACCTCGCGCTCGCGCGTCGTCAGCCGCGGCGCCTTCACCCGATGATCCGAGACGAGGTCGCGCATGCGGCCGTGGACGTACAGGCCGAGGAGGTGGAGAGCCAGCTTGGTCGAGGCGGTGTACTCGATATTGTGGCCGCTCATCGAAGCGAATCCGGGTTCTCGGGCGCCGTCGTGGACCGGCACGACGATGCCCTCGCCGATCCCGAACTCGGCGCGGCGCCGCATCATCTCTGCGACTCTGGGCTGATGCACTGGATCGTAAACGATTTCGCTGCGGAGAAATGGGCGCCAGGAGAACTTGACGAGCTGCAGCGCCGGGTCGATCCGGAAATATTGCTCGCCGGTGTAGACCTCCCACCAGTCCGCCGGGAACCACTTTCCAAGCACTACATCTTCAAGCTGCTGGTTACGCTGGGGAACACCGCTGACCAGCAGCGTCTCGAAGCCGAAGTATTGCAGCACGCGCCTGCACTCGGCCATCACGGCGTTGGGATCCGTCAGTTGGTCCAAACGGTCAATCAGCTCAAGCGTTGTGCGGAAGACGTCAGACATGGGAGCACCCGCTGCTTGTAGCCACTCCCTCGCGCGGTCGACGCTGCGCGTCGTCAGGAATACGAGGCAACGGGAGGGCGGCCGTCGGGAATATAGCGCCTCCAGCGCTTGGTTATCGTCGCGCCACGACCTTGTGGGTGGCTGGAGGCAGGCTGCCGGTCTGGCTTGGGGGGCAAGGGACGGGCCGACAGCGCGCGGATGCGATGTAGATGGAACTGCCTCGGGCTGATGGGAGAGGTGCGGTTGATTAATTCGCCGTAATGACGGACTCCTCACCCACGATCTGCCACGCGCCCTGCCATGTCGTGGCGTACGCTCAGGTGGGTCGCTGCGCGCGTCAAACCGGGTCCACTCGATCGTGTGATCGAGCAAACTAGCGGCGAAAGGCTGCCACCAGTTCCACATGCGCGCTGTAGCGGAATTGGTCGACCGGCGTGACTTCAGCGAGCCGGTAGCCGCCACCCATCAAAATTCGCGCGTCGCGCGCGAAGGTGGCCGGATTGCACGAAACCATCACAACGACCGGGACCGTGCTGGCGGCGAGCTCGCGCGCCTGCGACTCGGCGCCCTGCCGCGGCGGATCGAGCACGACCGCATCGAAGCTCTTGAATTCCTGCGGCAGCAGCGGACGGCGAAACAGGTCGCGCGCGTCCGCCTTCACGGGCTTGAGCCCGGGCGCGTTCGCCTGCGCGCGCAGCAATGCCGCGATTGCCGGCGCATCGTTGTCGAATGCCTGCACGCGCGCCCGCTCGGCGAGCCGAAGCGTGAACGGGCCGACGCCGCAGAACAGGTCGGCGACGCTCTTGCAGCCATCCGTATAGGCCAGCACCCGCTCGGCCAGCGCCTGCTCACCGGCCGCCGTCGCCTGCAGGAATGCGCCGGGCGGCAGCGGCACGGTCGCGCGTCCCATCCGCACGGTCGGCGGGGCGGCTTGCGCGAGCATCTCGCCGTGCCGTGTCAGGCGCGCGAGCCGCAGCGAGACCGCGAGCTGTGCCAGTGCCGTCTGCATGGCCTGCGTGAGGGCGCCGCTACCGCGCAGGTCGATATCGAGTCCCACGTCGGTCGCGGTCGCCTGGATGTCGAGCGGCTTGCGCAGCGGCCGCAGCGCTTCGGCCAGCCGCCACGCCGCCGGGATCGCGCGCTCGAGGCCAGGCACCAGGATCGGGCAGCGGTCGATCGGCACGATCCGGTGCGCGCGCGGCGCCGCGAAGCCGACCTGCAGCACGGCGCCGCTGCCGCCGCGCGCATGCAGCACGATGCGGCGGCGCCCTTCGCCGTGCGCGTCCACCAGCTCCGCCACGGGCGCATCGATCCCGGCCTGTTCGAGCGCCAGCAAGACCAGGCCGCGCTTCCACGCGCGATAGCGCGGCTCGGTCCAGTGCTGCACGGCGCAGCCGCCGCATACGCCGAAATGCGGGCAGATCGGCGCGATGCGCTCGACGCTTTCGGTGTCCACCCGCAGCAGGTGACGCCGGTCCGGATGACCCGGCACCGGCTCCGCCGTGACGGTCTCGCCCGGGAGCGCGTAGGGTACGAACACGGGCCCATCGGGACCCTCCGCAACGCCGTCGCCGCGGTGGCCGACGCCGGTGATTTCCAGAATTTCAATCATGCCACACAGATAGGCCGGCGCGGGCGCGAAGTCAGCGCTCGCGTGCCGCCGCGATGAAGAACTCGGCATTCCCGTCGCCGCCCGCGATCGGCGACGGGAACACCGCCGCCACTGTGTAGCCGAGTTCGCGCGCCTGCGCGGCGACGCGCTCGCACACGGCGGCCTGCACGGCCGGATCGCGCACGATGCCCTTCTTTAGGTGGGCGCGGCCGGCCTCGAACTGCGGCTTGATCAGCGCCAGCAGCTTGTGCGCAGGCGCGGCCAGCGCAGCGACTGCCGGCAGCACCTGGATCAGCGAGATGAAGCTCACGTCGACGGTGACGAAGCCCGGCGGCTCCGGCAGCGCGCCGAGCTTGCGGATGTCGGTCTGCTCCAGCCGCGCCACCTCGGGCCGCTGGTGCAGGCTCGGATGCAGCTGCCCGGTCCCGACATCAACCGCATAGATGCGGCGCGCACCGCGCGCCAGCAGCACCTCAGTGAAGCCGCCGGTGGAGGCGCCGACATCGAGGCAGACGCCGTCTTTCGGATCGAAGCCGCTGCGATCGAGCGCCGCCGCAAGCTTCACGCCTCCGCGCGAGACCCAAGGATGCGCCGGCGCTGCTGCCAGCGTGGCCGCGGTGGAGATGAGGTCGGAGCCCTTGCGCACCGGCGCGCCGTCGGCGTGCACCGAACCGGCAGCGATGGCGGCCTGTGCCTTGGCGCGGCTTTCGAACAAGCCGCGCTCGACCAGCAGCCGGTCGGCGCGCTGCCGGATCGGTGGCCGCGCCGCCCTCAGGCGCGGCGGATCCGCTGCGCCGCCGCGCTGGTGCCGAGCGCCTCGAACGCCTTGGTGACAATGCCCTTCGCGTCGAGCCCGGCCTTGGCGTACATCACGTTCGGCGAATCGTGGTCGATGAACACGTCCGGCAGCACCATGCTGCGCACCTTCAGACCGTTGTCGAGCACGCCCTTGTCGGCGAGCGTCTGCAGCACGTAGGAGCCGAAGCCGCCGATCGACCCTTCCTCGACCGTGATCAGCACCTCGTGCTCGCGCGCGAGCCGCAGCACCAGGTCGGTGTCGAGCGGCTTCGCGAAGCGCGCGTCCGCGACCGTGGTGGAGAGGCCGAACGAACCGAGCTCTTCCGCCGCCTTGAGGCACTCGGAGAGCCGCGTGCCGTAGGAGAGCAGCGCGATCTTGGTGCCCTCGCGCACGATGCGGCCCTTGCCGATCTCGAGCGGGATGCCCTCGGCCGGCATCTCGACGCCGACACCTTCGCCGCGCGGGTAGCGCAGCGCCGACGGGCAGTCGTCGAGCGCGACCTGGGTCGCGACCATGTGGACGAGGTCGGCCTCATCACCGGCCGCCATCAGCACGAAGCCGGGCAGGCAGCCCAGATAGGCGATATCGAACGAGCCCGCATGGGTGGGGCCGTCGGCGCCGACCAGTCCGGCGCGATCCATGGCGAAGCGCACCGGCAGCTTCTGGATGGCGACGTCGTGCACAATCTGGTCGTAGCCACGCTGCAGGAAGGTCGAATAGATGGCGCAGAACGGCTTGTAGCCTTCGGTGGCGAGCCCGGCCGCGAACGTCACCGCATGCTGCTCGGCGATGCCGACATCGAAGGTGCGCTCCGGAAACACCTTCTCGAACAGGTCGATACCGGTACCGGACGGCATCGCGGCCGTGATGCCGACGATCTTGTCGTCCTTCTTGGCTTCCTTGATCAGGCTCTCGCCGAAGACCTTCTGGTACGAAGGCGCGTTCGACTTGGCCTTGGCCTGGGCGCCGGTGAGCACGTCGAACTTCACCACGCCGTGGTACTTGTCGGCCGAGCTCTCGGCCGGGCCGTAGCCCTTGCCCTTCTGGGTGACGACATGGACCAGGATCGGCCCGTTGCCGGCGTCGCGCACGTTCTTGAGCACCGGCAGCAGGTGGTCGAGATTGTGGCCGTCGATCGGACCGACGTAATAGAAGCCGAGCTCCTCGAACAACGTGCCGCCCATCATCATGCCGCGGGTGTATTCCTCAACCCGCAGGGCGCGCTCTTCCAGCAGCTTGGGCAGGTGGTGGGCGAGCTGCTTGCCGGCGTCGCGCAGCTTCAGGTAGGTCTTGCCCGACAGCAGCCGCGAGAAATAGGCCGACATGGCGCCGACCGGCGGCGCGATCGACATGTCGTTGTCGTTGAGGATGACGATCAGGCGCGAGTTCATCGCGCCGGCATTGTTCATCGCCTCGTAGGCCATGCCGGCCGACATGGCGCCGTCGCCGATCACGGAGATCACGTTGTTCTTCTTGCCCGCCAGATCGCGGGCCACCGCCATGCCGACGCCGGCCGAGATCGAGGTCGAGGAATGCGCCGCGCCGAACGGGTCGTACTCGCTCTCGGCGCGCTTGGTGAAGCCCGAAAGGCCGCCGCCCTGGCGCAGGGTGCGGATGCGGTCCCGCCGACCGGTGATGATCTTATGCGGGTAGGCTTGGTGGCCCACGTCCCAGATCAGGCGGTCCTGGGGCGTATTGAACACGTAATGCAGCGCGACGGTCAGCTCGACCACGCCGAGGCCGGCCCCCAAATGACCGCCGGTCACCGAGACCGCATCGATCATCTCCTGCCGCAACTCGTTGGCAACCTGCCGGAGCTGGTCCTGCGGCAGCCGGCGGAGATCCTCCGGGACGCGGACGAGGTCGAGCAGAGGCGTGCTGGATGAATGTTCCAAGAACCTGACTCCACAACGTTTTTTCTGGGCGGGGGCTGAGCGTCGCGGCTCCCCGCGGGCATACACCCAGGCGGGTTTCGGCGCAAATTGCTTACCGAAAGCTTTAGCCCCCCTCTAGCGTTCCACCATAAAGGGTGTTGCCCAATGCGGCAAGACCGCATCCGGCGCGGAGGCGGATACGCCGCCCGCGTGGTGAATCCGTGACGAACTTCTCCGCAGAGCCTTCGCCCGGTCCTTTAGGCTTCGATTCCTGACGGCGCGGCTTCAGGCGACATCGAGCGGCTCGGTGCCGGTCGGCTTGCCGGAAACGTCGAGCGTGATCTTTTCCACCCGCGCTTCGGCCTGCCGCAGCAGCTCCTCGCAGCGGCGCTTGAGCACCTCGCCGCGCTCGTAGATCGCCACCGACTCTTCCAGCGGCACGTCGCCGCGCTCGAGCCGCTGCACGATCGCCTCCAGCTCGGCGAGCGCTTTCTCGAAGCTCAGGGTCTTGACGTCCTCGTGCGCTGCTTCAACCATTCCGTCCGATCCAAGCCTTGCCTGCCAGCCTGCTCAGCCGCGCATCAGGGTCGCGACATGCACGGCCACCGAGTTGGCGAGGCCGCGCAGGTCATAGCCGCCTTCCAGCACCGAGACCAGCCGCCCGGATGCATGCCGGTCGGCCACTTCCATCAGCTTGCGGGTTGCCCATTCGAAGTCCGCCTCCAGGAAGTTGAGGCTCGCCAGCGGGTCGAACGTGTGGGCGTCGAACCCGGCCGAGACAATCACGAGGTCGGGGGCGAAGTCGCGCAGCCGCGGCAGGATCACGGCCTCCATCGCCTCGCGGAACTCCGCCCCGCCGTCGCCGGCGGCGAGCGGCGCATTGACGATGGTGCCGTGCTCGCCGCGCTCCGAGGCCGCGCCGGTGCCCGGATACAGGGGCATCTGGTGGGTCGAGGCGTACATCACGGTCGGGTCGGACCAGAAGATCTCCTGGGTGCCGTTGCCGTGGTGCACGTCGAAATCGACGATCGCGACCCGCCCGGCGCCGTGTGCCGCCTGCGCATGCCGCGCCGCGATGGCCGCGTTATTGAACAGGCAGAAGCCCATCGGGGTGGCGGTCTCGGCATGATGCCCGGGCGGCCGCGTCGCCACGAAGGCGTTGCGCGCCTCGCCGGTCATCACCTCGTCGACTGCCCGCACGGCACCGCCGGCCGCGCGCAGCGCCGCCTCAAAGCTGCCGGGCGACATCGTGGTGTCGGCATCGAGCCGCACCAGCCCGTCTTTCGGCGTCGCATCCTGGATGGCCTCGACATAGGCCTGCGGATGGCAGCGGGCGATCACTGCGATCTCGGCACGCGGCGCCTGCTCGCGCGCGAGCGACTGGAACTGCTCGGCCTCGAGCGCCTGTTCGATGGCGCGCAGCCGGTCGGCGCGTTCCGGATGGCCGGCCGGCGTGACGTGTTCCAGGCAGGCCGGATGGGTCAGAAGGAGGGTCGACATTCGGCCGGTTCAGCTCGCCAGCGCCATGTCGGCGCGCACGAGGCTGTCACTGCCCTCGGTGACGGATTTCTCCAGTCCGGAGGCGAGCGGCACCACGTTCTCGGCGAAGAAGCGGGCCAGCACCGCCCGCCCGCCGGCATCGGAGCCGTCGCCGGCCGGGAGCCGCATCGCAGCGCGCGCCTCGCGGGCGAGCGCGCAGCCGCCCGCGACGGTGCCGAACAGCCGCAGATACGGCGTCGCGCCCGCAAGCGCGTCATTCGGCGCGTTCGGCAGCCGCCCGAGCAGCCATTCGGTGGCCCGCGACAGGCTCTCGGTCCCTTCCTGCAGCCGCGCGCCCGCTGGCCCGAGCTGCGGGTCGTTGCTCGCCGCCGCGGTCGCAGCGGTGCGGCGCAACTCATCGATATAGCCGCGCACCGCCTGGCCGTCCGACATCGGCAGCTTGCGGGTGACCAGATCGATGGCCTGGATGCCGTTGGTCCCCTCGTAGATCTGCGCGATGCGGGCATCGCGATAGTGCTGCGCCGCACCGGTCTCCTCGACGAAGCCCATGCCGCCGTGCACCTGCACGCCGAGCGAGGCAACCTCGGTGCCGATGTCGGTGGAGAACGCCTTGGCGACGGGGGTCAGCAGGGACGCGCGCTCATGCGCCGCCTGCCGCGCCGCTTCGTCGGGGGCGCGGTGCGAGGCATCGGTCGCGACCGCGGTGGCGTAGCAGATCGCGCGCGCCGCCCGGGTGAGCCCGCGCATCGTCAGCAGCGTCCGCTTCACGTCCGGGTGCAGGATGATCGGCGCGGAGCCTTCGGCGCCGGCAGCACGGCCCTGCTTGCGCTCGCGCGCATAGGCGAGCGCCGCCTGGGTGGCACGCTCGGCGATGCCGACGCCTTGCAGCCCGACCGCCAGCCGGGCATTGTTCATCATCGTGAACATGCAGGCGAGGCCGCGGTTCTCCTCGCCCACCAGCCAGCCCACCGCTCCGCCGTTATCACCGTACACCATGGTGCAGGTCGGCGACGCATGGATGCCGAGCTTGTGCTCGATCGAGTGGCAGCGCGCGTCGTTGGCGGCGCCCGGCGTGCCGTCGGCCCCAAGCAGGAATTTCGGCACCAGGAACAGCGAGATGCCGCGGTTGCCGGGCGGCGC
>DASWSO010000333.1:0-4249 GCA_036402635.1 Xanthobacteraceae bacterium | reverse complement strand
CCTGCTCGAGCAGCCGGTCGAGGCGGTGATGACGCCGAACCCGCGGACGATCCGGCCGGACCAGCTCGCCAGCGAGGCGCTCGAAGTGATCAATGCGTCAAAGATCACCGTGCTGATGGTGACCGATGGCGGCCGGCCGGTCGGCATCATCCATTTCCACGACCTGCTGCGCGCCGGCGTCGCTTAAGCATCGCAATTGTAATTGGAACCGTTATGCCCGGACTGATCCGGGCATCATCCAAAAATCTTTTGATGGATTGCCGGGTCAAGCCGGCAATGACGAGCCGATATTAGGCCACCAGCAGGCCGAGCCGCGCCAAGTGCTGGAGATTGCGCTCGACGCCGTCGCGGGTGACCTGCGGAACCTGATCGGCCGGCATGTTGGTTGCGGCCTGCATCGCGCCGAGCTCGCGCTGCAGCGCTTCCGCCAGCGCATCGCTGTCGCGGGTGCCGTCGACCAGGCGCAGGAAGCGGCGGGCGAACTCGTCCTGCATCATCACCCGCGCCCAGCGCATGTTGACGATCACCGGACCGGCTTCCGAGAGCGTGCGCGCCAGCAGGCTCGCCTCCGGCTTTTCGCCGATCGCGGTGGTCAGCCGCGGCGGATAGAGCGTCGCCTCGATCTGCTCGGTCGCGAAGGCGCGAAACAGCACCTCGACCAGTTCGCTCTCGTGCTTCGCCGCCTCGGCACGCACGTCCTCGGCGGCGTCGCCGAGCCGCGCGTAAGCAGCTTCCAGCAGCTCCGGAAAACCGAGCGCACGCGGCCACGCCGCTCCGAGCTGCAGCAGCGCCGCCTTGCTGAGCGGATGCGCCGTCGTGATCGCGAGCGTGCGCGGCGTCTTGAAGCGCGCCTCGCCGACGCTAAGCGGATCAATCGCGGCGTCTTCCGGCTCGATGTTGCCGGCGAGATAGTAGTCCCGGATCACAGCCGGCGGCACATCGGTGCGCAACGACACGTCGTCACGGCAGAGCAGCGTCTGGCGAAAGCTCCTATTGGCGAAGAAATCGAGATACTGCTCGCGCTCGACCACGGCACCGACCGGGAGCTGCTTCAGCAGCCGGCCGATATAGTCCGGCATGGTGCCGAGATGGGTCTGCGCGAAGTTGGCCTCCGCTAGATATTGCAGTCCCTGCCGCGCGGCGGCGTCGACCACCTGGTGCAGCAGGAACGGTGTGGTCGCCTCCTCCAGGTCGTCGTGATAGATGACCTCGCCTGCCATCTTCATCACGCGCTCGTATTGCTCGCGCAGCACGCGGCCGTAGCTGTCCTCCTCCGGCACCAGCTCGGAGAGCACTTTTAGCAGCGTGCGGCTCTGCGCGATCTTCTCCTGCGGATCGGGCGTGGCGCGCACGTGGTACATCATCATGTCGCGCGCGACCGCGCGGAAATGCGAGCCTGGATAGACGTTGTAGCTCACATAGGCGACGCCGTTCGGCGCCAGATTGTCACGGAACACCGCCAGCATCTTGTCGCGGACGAACGGCGGCACCCACGAATAGACGCCGTGCGCGACGATGTAGTCGAAGGTGCCGAACTCGCGGCCGATCTGCATGATGTCGAACTGGCGCAGCGTCGCGTTGGCGATGCCGAGCGAGGCCAGATTGGCGTTGCCGATCTCGATCGAGCGCGCGCTCAGGTCGATGCCGACGAACTCGCTCTCCGGAAACTGATACGCCATGGCGGTGAGATTGCCGCCGATGCCGCAGCCGAGCTCGAGCAGCCGGCACTTGGTGGCCGGCGCTGGCCGCATGCCGAACAGCGACGCCACCGTCGCCAGCCGATCCGGATGCGTCTGCGGCAGCGGGTTTCCGGGATAGATGACCTCGTCATAGGAGGTCGCGCTGTCGCTCATGGGCGCGGGTGCCGGCTCATGCCACCAGCAGGCCGAGCTTGCCGAGGATTTCGAGATTCTGCCGCACCGTTTCCGGCGTGACGCTGACCTCCTCTGACCCGTCCGGTCCGCCATTGAGCGCGGCACCGAGATCCTCGACCAGCTGATCCACGTCGCGGGTGCCGTCTACCAGCCCGAGGAAGCGGCGCACCACCGGATCTTCCAGCGAAACGAGACCGTGCCGCAGGTTGGTCACCAGCCGCCCGGCCTCGGCCTCGCGCCGCGCCAGCAGGCTCGCCTGCGGCCGCTCGCTCACCGCGATGGTGAGCTGCGGCGGATACAGGTGCAGGCTCAGATGGTCGTAGCAGAAGGCGCGGAACAGCACGGTCGCGAGCGCGTCCACCTCCTCGGCGAGATTGGCGCGGACCGGGTCGGCGCGCTCGCCGAGGCGGGCGAGGCCGCGCTCGACCAGTTGGTCGAAACCGACCGCGCCCGGCCATGCCGCGCCGATCTCGAGCAGCGCCGCCTTGCTGAGACAATGGTCGGTCGAGATGGTGCTGGTGCGGCCGGTCTTGAACGCCACCACGCCGGGCGCGGCCGGATCGATCTCTCCGGGCGCTTCCACCATCGCGGCGACGTGGTAGTTGCGCACGCAGTCCTGCGTGATGTCACGCCGCAGCTTGATGTCACCGTGACACAGCAGCGTCTCGCGAAAGCCGCGGCCGACGAAGAAGTCGAGATACTGCTCGCGCTCGACAAATGCTTCCGCCGGGATCTGCTTGATGATGGCGCCGATCGGCTCGCCGTGGCCGCCGAAGCTCATATGCGCGAAGGTCGCCTCCGCCAGGTACTGGATGTCGGCCGCCTTCGCTTCCGCCACCACCTGATGCAGGAAGAACGGGCTTGCGCTCGGCGACAGATCGTCGTGATAGAGCACCTCGTCCGGCATCTTCTTCACGCGATCGAACTGGTCGCGCATGACGACGCCGTAGACGGTGTTCTCGGGCGTGGCTTCGGCCAAGAGCTTCATCAGCGCGCGGCTCTGCTCGACCCGCTCCTTGGTGTCGTCCATCTGCTTGACGTGGTAGAGCATCATCTCCCGCGTCATGTCGCGGAAGTGCGAGGCCGGAAAGGCGTTGTAGCTGACGTAACCGACGCCCTGCGGCGCGAGATTGTCGCGCATGATCTCGAAGATCTTGCCGCGCACGTGCGGCGGCACCCACGACAGCACACCGTGTGCCATGATGTAGTCGAAGCGTCCGTCCTCGGGCGAGATCTCCATGATGTCGCCGTGGCGCAGCTCGAGGTTGCTAAGCCCGAGCCGCGCCAGGTTGCTGTTGCCCTGCGCGACCGCGTGTTCGCTGAGGTCGATGCCGACGAAGTGGCTGTCCGGCAGCTGGTAGGCCATCGGGATCAGGTTGCCGCCGGAGCCGCAGCCGAGCTCCAGCACGCGACAGCGCGTGACCGGCGCCGGCGCGAGGCCGAACAGCGAGGCGACGGTGGCCAGACGGTCCGGATGCGTCTGGCTGAACGGGTGGCCCGGATAGAAGACCTCGTCGTACGGCGTGGGCGCGGTCACGTTCATGCGCGCGGCCGGCCGCTCAAGCCGCCGCGCGCCGCGCCGCCACGATCTGGTCGGCGGTGCGGCCGGTGAGCTCCGCCATGTGGTCGAACCTGCAGGTGTAGCTGCCGACGCCGGCGGTGGCCGAGCGCACCTCGACGATCAGGTCGCCGATCTCCGCCTCCGGCATCAGGGCGCGCACCACGTCCCATCCGTCCCAGCCCTCGCGGGTGTCGAAGCCGAGCAGCTGGCCGCGGCGACCGGACACGATCGCGTTCACCTTCGCGGTGGCGTCGGAGGGGCACACAATCTCGACGTTGAGGATCGGCTCCAGCAGCACCGGCTGGCATTGCGGCAGCGCCTCGGTGACGCCGATGCGGCCGGCGGTGCGGAATGCCATGTCGGAGGAATCCACCGTATGGTAGGAGCCGTCGATCAATGTCACGACCACATCCACCACCGGGAAGCCAAGCGGGCCGAGCTTGAGCCCGTCGATCACGCCTTCCTCCACCGACGGGATGTAGTTCCGCGGCACCACGCCGCCGGTGATCTTCTCCTGGAACGTGAAGCCGGAGCTGCGCGGCTGCGGCCTGATGTCGAGCACGACATCGCCGAACTGGCCGTGGCCACCCGACTGCTTCTTGTGGCGGCCGCGCTGCACGATGCCTTTGCGGATGGTCTCGCGATAGCCGACCGTGGGCGGGCGGGTCGTGATGCTCACGCCGAAGCGCGAGGCAAGCCGCTCGGTGGCGACGCGCAGGTGCATCTCGCCCTGCCCCCACAGCACCACTTCGTGGGTCTCGGGGTTGTGCACGATGGTGAGCGACGGATCCTCCTGCACCAGCTTCGCCAGTGC
>DASWSO010000332.1:0-1678 GCA_036402635.1 Xanthobacteraceae bacterium | reverse complement strand
AAAGCCGCGCGTCAGTCGCCCAGCTTGCCCTTGGTGGAGGGGACCTCGCCGGCGGCGCGCGGATCGACCGCCACCGCCTGCCGCAAGGCGCGCGCGAGCCCCTTGAAGCAGGATTCCGCGATGTGGTGGTCGTTGCTGCCGTAGAGCGTCTCGACGTGCAGCGTCACGCCGGCATTGATCGCGAAGGCCTGGAACCATTCGCGCACCAGCTCGGTGTCGAAGGCGCCGACCTTGTCGCGCGCGAACTCCGCCTTGAACACCAGGAACGGGCGCCCGGAAATGTCGATGGCGACACGGGTGAGCGCTTCGTCCATTGGCATGTGCACGTCGGCGTAGCGGGTGATGCCCTTCATGTCGCCGAGCGCGCGCTTCACCGCCTGCCCGAGCGCGATGCCGACGTCCTCGGTGGTGTGGTGATGGTCGATGTGCAAATCGCCCTTCGCCTGCACCGTGATGTCGATGCGCGAATGGCGCGCCAGCAGGTCGAGCATGTGATCGAAGAAGCCGATGCCGGTCGCCACCTTGCCGACGCCGGTGCCGTCGAGGTCGACCGCGACCTCCACGTCGGTCTCTTTGGTGGTGCGTTGCACGGAGGCTTTGCGCATCGGGCGCCTTTTCGGACAGGGGCCCGCGGCCCCGCGACGTTTGCGCGCTTCTATCAGGCGGCCGAGGGCTGCGCCACTCGCACCCGGCGCCTGCGGTCAATACCGGTCGTAGCCGTAATAGCCGCGCGCCGGCACGCGCACGTAGTACACCGGCGTGCGGCCGTACACGTCGTAATAGGCCGGTGCGCCGTAGCGGCCCGGCGCCGGCAGGAGCTCGCGCGGCTCGCGTGCCGAGAAGCCGGCGCGCGACGAGGGCCGCGAGGCGATCGCGGTCGGATTGGATCCGGTCACCACGATGCTGGTGCTGGCGCGTCCATGCTCCTGCACCAGCGCAAACAGCGCCGCCGCATGGCCGGGATGCAGCCGCACGCAGCCGTGCGAGGCCGGACCGCCGAGCCGCGTCAGCTCGGTGGTGCCGTGGATCGCAAAGCCCTCGTGGAAGAAGATCGAATGCGGCATCGGCGAATTGTAGTACTTGCGCGAGAACCAGTGCCGCGCCAGCCGCTGCGGACGGAAGCTTCCGTTCGGCGTGCCGAAACCGGCGCGGCCGGTCGAGACCGGCCAGCTGTGCCTCGCTTCCCCGTCGACCAGCACGGTCATGCGCTGCGCGCTCTTGTCGATGCGCACCGCCAGGTCCGCATGCGCAATGCCGGGAAACGCCAAACCGAACGCCAGCGCACTGGCCAGACCGACGCGACGCACGCGATACCTCCGCAACACTTACTTATTGCGGGCGCACATTCCG
The DNA here is from genome assembly GCA_036402635.1 of Xanthobacteraceae bacterium. Lineage (GTDB taxonomy): Bacteria > Pseudomonadota > Alphaproteobacteria > Rhizobiales > Xanthobacteraceae > DASWSO01. Next base: position 328 of record DASWSO010000332.1, on the reverse strand, counting down.
CGCGCGCGTCGCGGCTGTAAAGCAAGGGCTGGTGCCGCGGTTAATGCCAGCCCACCACCGGTGTCGATTAACCTTTGCGAGGTCGCGATGGCTTGTCGTCGGTGGCGGCGGCGGACGTTCCCATGAAGGTGACCTTGCCGGGCCAGCGGCACAGATCGTTGATCAGGCAGCGCTCGCACAGCGGCCGCTGCGCCTTGCAGACATAGCGGCCGTGCAGGATCAGCCAGTGATGCGCGTGCGGCTTGAACTCCGCCGGCACCGCCTGTTCGAGCGCCAGCTCGACGTCGAACGGCGTCTTGCCGGGCGCGAGCCCGGTGCGGTTGGAGAC
>DASWSO010000331.1:0-3022 GCA_036402635.1 Xanthobacteraceae bacterium | reverse complement strand
GCGATCAGCACCACCCACCACAGCGGCCAGCGCATGATGCCGACCGCCGCGAACACGCCGAGCGCGACGAACGGCGCCGGCCCGATCCGCCTGCGAAACACCGGCTCCGCCATCTTGGCGGACGCCGCGATGATCAGTCCGGCGGCGGCGGCGGCGAGGCCCGCAAGCACCCGCTGCAGCGCTTCGGCTTCGGCGAACCGGCTGTAAAGCGCACCGAGCACCATCACGATCGCCAGCGGCGGCCCGAGCACGCCGGCGACCGCCACGAGCGCGCCCCAGCCGCCGCCCATGCGCAAGCCAAACACCACCGAGAAGTTCACGATGTTGGGGCCCGGAAGAAATTGGCAGAGCGCGAACGCCTCGTTGAACTCCTCCGCCGACATCCAGCGCCGCTGCTCGACGATCATCCGCCGCGCCCACGGCAGCACGCCGCCGAACGCGATCATCGAGACGCCGGCGAAGGCGACGAAGATCTGCGGCAGGCTTGGCGCCGGCTCTGGAGCGGATGCGACTTCGGACATGCGGCGACGCTTAGCGAGGCCGCCGCCGCCGCGCCAGCCGACGCGCCTCAATTGCGGCCGGTTACGAAGCGCATTGGCAACCGCGGAGCGGCCGATGCAACCAGTACGGGTTCTTGAATGCGATAAAAGGGACCGGGGGCGCCGGCGCCTCAACCCCCGGGCCGTCGCAGTGCTGCGCCGCTCGCTTGGCGCGCGGGCTCACAATCCGCAGGCCTGTGACACCGGCGCTCTTTTTTCCTCAACGGTTTGCGCCTATATTGGATGTGCCGTCCGCAAGGCCGGCTATGGCGATAAACGGGCGTCGTAATAAACCCATCGGACCCGGGGGCAGTACCCGGCGCCTCCACCCAAGCTCCTCCCCGCGGCGGGAGGAGCTTCGGCGGGGGCGAAACAGGATCGACGAGGGCGTAAAGGGCGTGCTTTTGCTCGGCATGGTTCCGCCGTTATCGGGCCATCGCAATAGTTGCCAACGACAACTATGCTCCGGTTGCTCAGGCCGCGTAACGCGGTTTGAAATACCGAAATCAAGTCCTAGCGTTTAGCCGCGTCTAGGCGGGGTTCGGGGGCACCTGGCAACAGAAGCCCCCACTCTCTGCCATAGTGTTCGGCGACGATACGGACCGCGACGATTTCAGCTTGCGCGGCGTTCGTGCCGGTGTGCTACTCCGCCTCACCCGATCTGAAGCTCACGTGGGCCACCGCCTCATGTCCGTCGATCAGACAATCCCGCCGGTCGATCACATCCGCTACGACTTGCTCGTTCGCGAGGCGCTGCGCACCGTGGTCCGCCGCGTCGTCAGCGACGTCGCCAAGAACGGCCTGCCGGGCGATCATCACTTCTACATCTCGTTCGATACCGGCGCCGAGGGCGCGAAAATCTCGCCGCGGCTGCGCGCACAGTATCCGAACGAAATGACGGTCGTGCTGCAGCACCAGTTCTGGGATCTGATCGTGAACGAGACTGGCTTCGAGGTCGGGCTGTCGTTCGGCGGCGTGCCGGAGCGGCTGACGGTTCCGTTCGACGCCATCAAGGGGTTCTTCGACCCCTCGGTGCAGTTCGGCCTGGAATTCGAGGTCGCCGGCGATCAAACCGCGGCGGCGAAGCCCGACGGCCCGGACGCTCCCGCCAAATTGGCCGTGGTGCCGGCGCTGCCGGCCGCAGCGCCGGCCAAGAGCGAGCGCCGCGGCGGCAAGGCCGTGAAGACGCCCGAGGCTCCCGCCGAGAAAGAGCCGGACGCCGAGCCGATCCGCCAGGACGGCGGCGGCGAGGTGGTCCGGTTCGACCGCTTCCGTAAAAAATAGCGCGCGGCGCGCCCCGCCGGTCGCCGTGGCGGTCGCGGCAACCTACATTCATCCCATGGCACAGACGCGCAAAGAGACCGACACGTTCGGCCCGATCGACGTCCCGGCCGACCGCTACTGGGGCGCGCAAACGCAGCGCTCGATCGAAAATTTCCCGATCGGCACCGAGCGCATGCCGCTGCCGGTCGTGCGCGCGCTCGGCATCATCAAGCAGGCGGCGGCCGAGACCAACCAGGCACTCGGCTCGCTCGAGCCGCGCGTCGCCGATGCGATCGGGCGGGCCGCGCGTGAGGTCGCCGCCGGCGAGATGGACGACCAGTTTCCGCTCGTCGTGTGGCAGACCGGCTCCGGCACCCAGTCGAACATGAACGCCAACGAGGTGATCGCCAACCGGGCGAACGAACTGCTCGGCGGATCGCTCGGCGCAAAATCGCCGGTGCATCCGAACGATCACGTCAACATGAGCCAGTCGTCGAACGACAGCTACCCGACCGCGATGCATATCGCGGCGGCGCTGGAGATTCGCGAGCGGCTCATTCCGGCGCTGGAGCATCTGCACGCCGCGCTCGACGCCAAGGCGAAGGAATTCGCCGACATCGTGAAGATCGGACGCACGCATACGCAGGATGCGACCCCTCTGACGCTCGGGCAGGAATTCTCCGGCTATGCGGCGCAGGTGGAATTCGGCATCGCGCGGGTGAAGCAGGCGTTGGAATGGCTGTACCCGCTGGCCCAGGGCGGCACGGCGGTTGGAACCGGCCTCAACGCGAAACCGGAATTCGCCGCCGCCTTCGCCGAGCGTGTCGCGGCCATCACCGGCCTGCCGTTCGTGACCGCGCCGAACAAGTTCGAGGCGCTGGCGGCGCATGACGCCTACGCGTTCGTGCACGGCGCGCTCAATTCGGTGGCGACCGCGCTGTTCAAGATCGCCAACGATATCCGCTTCCTCGGCTCCGGCCCGCGTTCCGGCCTGGGTGAACTGATCCTTCCGGAGAACGAGCCCGGCTCATCGATCATGCCCGGCAAGGTCAATCCGACCCAGGCGGAGGCGCTCACCATGGTGTGCTGCCAGGTGTTCGGCAATCAGACCACCGTCACGGTGGCGGCGAGCCAGGGCCACTTCGAGCTCAACGTCTACAAGCCGGTGCTCGCCTACGCGCTGCTGCAGTCGGTACGGCTGTTGGCGGATGCCGCGCGCT
>DASWSO010000330.1:0-4231 GCA_036402635.1 Xanthobacteraceae bacterium | reverse complement strand
GAGCCCGGTGCCTCAAGCTAGAGCGGCGGGTTCCGGACGCGTTTCTTGAAGGCCGCCGCAAGGCGGCCTTCACCGTTTCGGGCCGGCAAAGTTTGCCCCTCGGCCGGCAAAAAATCCACGACGCCGGCGCGCCGGTAGGCCGCGGGCCCCCGCAATCCGCGCAAAACCGGCCGGCCCGGGTTGGCACACCCCTTGCGATTTGTCCCGGCGCGGCCTGCGTGAGCCGCGTACGACGCGTTCGCGAGGAGCACAGTCATGGGCATTTTCGGCGCTCTCACCAATGCGGTGACGGGTCTGCGGGCGCAGTCGTATGCGCTCGAGAACATTGCAGGCAACATCGCCAACTCGCAGACGACCGCGTTCAAGCGGATCGATACGAGCTTCGAGGACCTGATCCCGGAAACGAACCCGCGGGCGCAGCTTGCCGGCAGCGTGCTGGCGAGCTCGCGCAGCACCAACACGGTGCAGGGCGACATTCAGACCGCCGCGAACAACACCTTCATGGCGGTGAACGGCAGCGGCTTCTTCGTCGTGCAGAAGCCCTCGGGCTTTGTCGACAATCGTCCCATCTTCACCGACACCGACAGTTTCACGCGGCGTGGTGATTTCCAGCCTGACAAAAACGGATATCTGATCAACGGCTCCGGTTACTATCTGATGGGCATCCCGGTGGACGCGGCCACCGGCAATCCGGTCGGGAGCGTGCCGCAGACGCTGCAGTTCCAGAATGACTTCCTGCCGGCGCAGCCGACGACTCTGGTCGAGTATCGCGCAAACTTGGCCAGCTATCCGGCGACGCAGGCGCGCGACATTACGGTCGCACAATCGGAACTGCTGAAGCCGGCATCATTCACCGTCAACCCGCTCGTCGCCGGCACCGGCACCGTGGTCGGCAACGACGTCAACACCTTCCTGCAGCAGAGCATAAGCGGTGGTGCGATCACGGCTTACGACCAGTCCGGCTTGCCGGTGAACGTTCAGCTGCGCTGGGGCAAGACCGACGCCACAACATACGGCGGGACCGACAGCTGGCAGATGTTCTACCAGACCGACAGCAACGCCACCGGCACGCAGGTCGGTTGGGTGAATGCCGGGCAGGTCTATAATTTCGGAGCCGACGGACAGCTCAACCCGGCGGTCGCCAACGTCACCCTGAACAATGTCGTGGTGAACGGCACCGCGCTCGGGAACTTGCAGGTCGCGCATGGCGCCAACGGTATCACGCAGTTCTCCGACGCAAACGGCAATGTGCAGGTGAACCGCCTGCAGCAGAACGGCTTCCCGGCCGGCGAGCTGCAGAGCGTCGCGGTGAGCGACAAGGGGCGGCTGGTCGGAACCTACTCGAATGGACGCACCCTCGATCTGGCCGAGATCACGTTGGCGCAGTTCAACGGGCCGGACCGCCTGAAGCGCATCGACGGCGGCGGGTTCGAGGCGACCGACGAATCCGGCGGCGCACTCTACGGCGCGCCCGGCAAGATCGTCGGCCGCGCGCTGGAAGGTTCTAACACCGACATCGCCGATGAGTTCACCAAGATCATCGTCACCCAGCAGGCCTATTCGGCCAACACGCGCATCGTCACCACCAGCAATCAGATGATGCAGGAACTCCTCGGCATGCTGCGGTAGGCCTCCGGGTCCGCAGCAAATCCGTAGCCGACCATGAGCCTCGCCCAGGCCCTCACCACCGCAGCATCCGGCTTGCGCACGACGCAGGCGGGCCTGGCATTGATCGCGTCCAACGTCGCCAATGCCGAGACCCCCGGTTATGTCCGCAAGACGCTGGTGCAATCGACGGCCGGAACGGACGTCATCGGCGCGAGCGTCCGGGTCGACGGGGTCAATCGCGAGCTCGACCAATACGTGCAGCGGCAGCTCTGGAGCGAGAGTGCCGGCGGTGGGTATGCCACTGAACGCGCACGCTTCTATGACCGCCTGCAGCTGCTGTTTGGCCAGCCCGGCGCCGACAGTGCGCTGGAGACGCGGTTCAATGCCTTCACGGCGGCGCTGCAGGAGCTCGGAACCACACCGGAATCCTATTCGGTGCGCAGCAACGTGCTGAGCACGGCGCAGGTGCTGACGCAGCAGCTCAACAGCATGACGCAGGACGTGCAGGGCCTGCGCGCCTACGCGGAAAACGGCATTTCGGACGCCGTGAACAGCGCCAATGAGGCGATGCGCCAGATCGCCGACATCAACCACCAGCTCGCAGCCAATCCCGATAGCGGCGCCGCCACAGCTTCGCTGCGCGATCAGCGGGATCTTTACATCGATCAGCTCGCGAAGCTGATGGATATCCGCGTGGTCGATGTCGACGCTCGGCAGGTCAGCGTTTTCACCAATTCCGGCGTGCAACTGGTCGGCACCAAGGCGTCGCAGCTGACCTTCGACCCGCAAGGCACGATGACGGCGGGCGCGACGTGGAGCGCCGATCCGACCAAACGTTCGGTCGGCACCATCGCAGTGTTTGCGCCGAACGGGGACGGGGTCGACCTGCTGGCGGCCAACAGTATCCGCTCGGGCGAGATCGCCGCGTTCGTGGAGATGCGGGACAAGGTGCTGGTGGAAGCGCAGACGCAGCTCGACGCCTTGGCGGCGGCGATGGCGCAGGCGCTCTCCGACAAGACCACCGGCGGAACGCCGGTCACCGCCGGCGCGCAGAGCGGATTCGATCTGGACCTCGCCGGCTTGCTCAACGGCAATACCGTGAAGTTGAGCTACACCGATGTCGCGAGCGGAGCGCAGCGCACCGTGACCTTCGTGCGGGTCGACGGTGCCGGCGTGTTGCCGCTCACCGGGGCCGCCGCCGGAACCGCGGCCGACCGTGTCGTCGGAGTGAGTTTTGCGGGCGGAACGGCCGCCGTCGCCGCTGCGATCGACAGCGCGCTGGGCGCCGGCTTCACGGCCAGCAATCCAGCCGGAACGACGCTGCGCGTGCTGGACGACGGTGGTGTGAGCATGGCGTTGCGCGCGGCCACCACGACCCGCACGGTAACCTCGCTCGCGTCCGGAACGCCGGAATTGCCGTTTTTCGTCGACGGCCCTGCGCCGTATACGGGCGCGTTCACCGCGACCGGCAGTCAACTCGTCGGTCTCGCCGGCCGTCTCGAGATCAATACCGCGCTGGTTGGGGATCCCTCCAAGCTGGTGGTGTTCAGCACCTCGCCCGCGACGGCGCCCGGCGACAACACCCGGCCGAATTTCATCCGGCAGCAGTTGACCGAGCTTGGCGTGCGGTTTCCGCCCAGTACCGGGCTTGGTGCGGCCGCCTCGCCCTACCAGGCCGCGATTCCGGACTACCTCCGGCAGGTCCTAGGCCAGCAAGCACAAAACGCCGCCGCCGCCGAAAGCCTGCGGCAGGGCCAGCAGGTGGTGGTCAACGCCTTGCAACAGCGGTTCAGCGACACCGCCGGCGTCAACATCGACGAAGAGATGGCCAACCTGCTGAAGCTGCAGAGCGCCTATGGGGCGAACGCGCGGGTGCTGACGGCGGTGAAGGAAATGCTCGACACCCTGATGAGGACGTGAGGCGATGAGCATCAGCAGCGTCGGCGGACGTTCCCAGGTCGCGATTCAGGGCCTCGTCGACATGCGCCGGCAGCTTGACGACCTGCAGCAGCAGCTCGGCACCGGCAAGAAGGCGACGAACTATGCGGGACTCGGCCTCGATGCCAGCCTCGCCGTCGGCGTGCGCACGCAGCTTTCCGCGCTCGATAGCTACGAACAGACCATCACGACCATTGGCACGCGGCTCAATGTCGCGCAGGGCGTGCTGACGCGCGCGGACGAATTAGGGCGCAGCGTGAGATCCACGCTGGTGCAGACGTTTCCAGTCAAGGCAACTGGACAAACGCAGGCGCAGGAAAGCGCGCGCGGGTACCTCGACGAGCTGCTCGACCTGCTGAACACGCGCGTGGCCGATCGTTACCTGTTCGCCGGCCGCAGCGTCGACCAGGCGCCGGTGGAGAGCGCCGCCAACATCCTGGATGGAGACGGCGTCCGCGCCGGGCTCAAGCAGGTGATCGGCGAGCGGCTGCAGGCCGATGTTGGCGCCGGCGGATTGGGTCGCCTGCTCGTCGGCGGCGCCGCGGGGAGCGTCTCGCTCAGCGAGGACGTTGCCGGCTCGCCGTTCGGCTTCAAGCTCGCCGGTGCGACCACGGATATTCCCGGCGCAACAATCACCGGTCCAACCGGCTCGCCGGCGGCGCTGGGGATCGCGCTTGCGAGCAAT
>DASWSO010000329.1:0-1965 GCA_036402635.1 Xanthobacteraceae bacterium | reverse complement strand
CAAGCTGGTCCGCGACACCGACGCGACCCTGCTGCTGCCGGAGGTCAAGCGCGGCGAGGTTCGGATCTCCGAGCTGCGCCCGGCCGAGCACTATGTCGGAGCCGACTGGCTTGCCTGCCTGATGACCGACGCCGGCGGTACGCCGCGGGTGTGGGCGCTGTTCTTCCGCGACGAGGCGGTGGTGCATGTGCGCGGCGCGCTGCCGCCCGACCGCTGCGACCGGGAAAGCTTCGCTCCCCTGAAGCCGCCACCGCCCGCGTCCGGCACCAAGCCGCCAAAAAGCAAGCCGCCTGCACCGCCCAAGGCGCAGCGATGAAGCGGCCTTTTGGTCGCCTTGACAGGGGCCGGCGAACACGTGACCCCCGGTCGGGCGGGAGACCTGGGATGGTGGTGAGATTCGCGGCGTTCGGCCGGCTGATCCTGTGTGCGTTGCTCATTGCGCTGGCGGCGCCCGCGCCCGGCATGGCGCAGACCGCCGAGCCGTCGGGGCAGGCGGCGCTCGACGCGCTGAAGACGGCGCTCGAACAGGTGGAGGCGGCCCTCGGCCGCGAGGACATCGGCGCCGATGCGCTGGGCGAGCTGCGCCGCACCCTCACCGACAGGGCCGATGCGATCCGTGCCCGGGTGGACGAGATCCAGCCGCAGGCCGGCGATCTCGAAGCGCGGCTCAAGCAGCTCGGCCCGCCACCGGCCAAGGATGCGCCGCCGGAAAGTCCCGAGACCGCCGCCGAGCGCGAGCAACTCACCCAGAACTTCGCCGATGCCGACGGCATGCTCAAACAGGCGCGGGTGCTCGCCGTGCGCGCCGACCAGTTGAGCGATCGGCTGGCCGAAAAGCGTCACGCGCTCTATGCCCGCGAGCTGTTCGCCCGCAGCGCCAGCGCGCTCGACCCGGCGCTGTGGTCGGAGGCGATCCGCGCCCTGCCCCGCGAGCTGCGCACCGCCGACGCACTGTTCCAGTTCTGGAAGGCGTCGCGCATCCAGGCGGCTTCGCCGGCGCGGCTGTTCGCCGCCGCGCTGCTGCTGCTCGGCATCGTGCTCACCTCGGTCGCCATCACCCGCTGGTGGCTGCCGCGCTTCCGCATCGCCTCGGTGGCGGAGACCCAGTCCGCCAAGGCGGCCGCGGCGTTCTGGGTGTTCGTCTGGCTCGGCGTGCGGGCGCCGCTCGCGCTCTACGGCGCGATCGCGGTGCTGGGAGCGTTCGGCCTGCTGACCGAGCGGGTCGAGCAGATCCTGCAGGGGCTGCTCGCCGGCGTCGCCGCCGCGGCTTTCGCCCGCGCCGCCGCCCGCGCCCTGTTCGCTCCGGAGGAGCCGGCGCGCCGGCTGGTGGGGCTCGACGACGAGACCGCGCGTTGCCTGCATGACCATCTGGTCTGGAGCGCGCGCGCGCTCGCGGTCGCTGTGTTCCTGCAGGTCGCGCACAAGACGCTGTTTGCCCCGCTCGCCGTCACCGTCGCCACCAACACGCTGTTCGCCACGTTTATCGCCGCGTTCCTGCTGCATCTGGTGCTGCGGCTCGGCCGGCTGCGCCACACCCACGGCGAAGCCTTCGTCGCCATTCCGGGCGTGCATCCGCTGGCGCTCGCGCTGGCGGTGCTGATCGGCCTCGCCCTGATCGCCGGCTATACCGGCTTCGCCGCCTTCATTGCGCTGCGCGTGGTGGTCGCCGCGACCGTGTTCGGCGCGCTCTACCTGCTGATCGCCATCACCAAGGCGGTGTTCGCCAGCCTCAGCGAGGACACGCGGCGCGGCCGCATGCTGGCGGCGCATCTCGGCCTCACTCCGCGCACCGTCGGCCTGGCGGCGGCCCTGCTCTCCGCAACCGTGCGACTGACGCTGATCGTCGTCTCCTGCCTGCTGATCATCGGGCCGTGGGAGGTCTCCACCGCCGACCTGTTCGATACCGTCCGCAACGTGCCGTTCGGCTTCAAGATAGGGGAGATCAACGTCTCGCTGCGGGCGGTG
>DASWSO010000328.1:0-2390 GCA_036402635.1 Xanthobacteraceae bacterium | reverse complement strand
TCAGCGAGGAAGAGGTCGGCCGGCTGATCCGCGCCCTCGACACCGACGAGAATCAAGTCGCCGCCCATGCGATCAGGCTGCTGCTGCTCACCGGCGGCCGGCGTAACGAGATCACGCAGGCCCGGTGGGACTACATCGACTGGGAAAAGAGGACGCTGTTCGTGCCGCTATCGAAGGCCGGGCGGCCGCGCGCCATCACGTTGAGCTCGGCTGCGATCGAGCTCCTGCGCGCGATCGCTCCGGTCCCGAACAACCCTTATGTGTTTCCCTCGCCGATCACCGGGCGTCCGTCGCCGTCAATGCATTTCCCGTGGCGCCGGATCCGGGCGGCAGCAGGCCTGTCCGGCGTCCGGCTGCATGACCTGCGCCACTCCTTCGCGAGTTTCCTCGTCAACAAAGGGGTGTCGCTCTACGTGGTGCAAGGCCTGCTCGGGCATACCCAGCCGCGCATGACGCAGCGCTACGCGCATCTGGCGCAGAAGACCCTGGCGGACGCCGCCGACGTGGTCGGAGGCATCCTCGATCGCGGAGACCGTGCGGCCGATACTCTCAGCCGTCTTCGCGTTCCGCTTCCGCCTCAGGCAGCAGCGGGCCCGATATCGCCAGGCTGAACCCGCCGTCGGGCGTGTCTTCGATCTGAATGCCGGCCTGCGCAAAGGCTGTGCTGATCGCGGCGGCGGTTGCCGCCCGCATGCTGGCGCCGCCCTGCTCCAACCGGCAGATCGTGTGTTGCGTGAGCGAGGTCCGCGCCGCGAGCTCGGTCTGGCTCCAGTTCAGGACGGCGCGAGCGGCGCGAATCTGTGCGGCAAGCTTGGCGCGGTCCCGCGGCTGCAGCTGGTTGCTGCTCGCCCGCATTGTGGCGCTGCGCTGGTTCATCGGCCGCTAGGGGTGTCGTGTCGTGACGCTTCTGCACTGAAGAGCTCCCGGCGAAACCGCCGGGAGCTCCTTGATCACCGAAGGTGACGTCAGCCGATCATGGCCAGAAGTTACGCTGGAAGCGGAGCACCGCGTTCCAGGTGTCCTGGTCGCGAGCGGTGTACAGACCGGCAGCGCGCGATCCGTTGCTCGCGAGGGCCCAGTTTCCGACCATGTTCTGGTCGAGCCGGGAGTACATGACCTCGACGCCGATATCGAGGTTCGCCACCGGCGACCAGATCGTACGCGTGCCGATCTGGGTGACGGAGAAGTTCGGGTTGCAGCCCGTCGGAACCGCGGCGACGTTACCCGCAGCCGTGGAGACCGCGCCGTTACAGAACTTCGTCGCAGCCGCACCGGGATAACGGAGCGATGCAACACCACCCCAGATCGAGGTGCGCAGGGACGGGGTCCAGAAGTGCTGGAACGCCGCGTTAACCTGGAACCCTTCGGTCAGCGAGACCGCACCGGTTCCGTCGAACACGCCGTCCAGACCCCAGCCACCGCCGAAGCTGCCGATGGCGCCAGCGCCGGCACCGCCGTTGCTGTACATCCCGAACACGTTGTTCGAAACGTAGGTGTTGAAGCCGATGTACGAGGCCGCACCGCGTGCGAAGGTGCCCTGCACCCAGAACTGGTCGCCCTGGGCCCAAGGAACGTTCAGCATCAGGCCGCCGCCGACTGCGAAGCCGGTTGCGTTGCCGGCATTGGTGCTGATGCCGCCCGGGTTGCAGGTCGCTCCGACGCAGCCGCCGGAAGCGTCATGCAGCGCGGCCATGATCTGGGCCGAACCCCACGGCTGGTCGACACGCAGGTTGCCGACCACATCCGGATAGCGCTGGCCGGCATAGTCGCCGGTCGCCATCGTGTTGGGGCCGAGCGCGCCACCCGGGATCGCCGCAATCGCCAGCGGGTTGCCGCCGACCGACGCATCCCACATGCCGCTGCGGCGGTGGGTCTGGTCTTCCAACGACAGCGTGCCGGAGAAGCCGCCGCCGAACTGGGCCGTATAGGCGATCAGGTTGATGCCATGGCCGGTATCGGAGCCGCCGACCACCGAGGTCGTGTAGTTGAGCGCGTTGGCATAGAAGTCGAAGAACGACTGCGTCTTACCAACCGTGAGGCCGGCGAACTGGATGAAGGCGCGATCGAAGTAGCTGATGCCGCGGTAGCTGGCATCGGCCGAGTTCAACTCCCAGCCGGCGCGGATGTAGGAACGCAGCGTGCCGTATGCGGTCTGCGAGCGCGCGTCGAAGCTGACGATGCCGCGGGTGCGGGTGTTGTAGGAGTTCGTGTCGGCCCGCGTCTCGCGAGAGTTGGCGCCGTTGAAGTACGGCGTGTGGCTGCCGGCGGCGTTGATGTTGTACTCGGCGCGCACGAACCCACCCACCTTGATGCAGGTATCGGTGCCCGGGATGTAATAGAAACCAGCGCCGTAGACGCTGCAGACCTTCACGTATTCGACCGGCTTGGCC
>DASWSO010000327.1:0-11469 GCA_036402635.1 Xanthobacteraceae bacterium | reverse complement strand
GATGACGGCATCCTGGTCGGCTACATCCAGGACCGCCAGAACGCGCGGCTGATGGGCATGAAGCCGACCGGCAACGGCCGCCGCGAAAGCTACGGCCACGTGCCGATGCCGCGCATGACCAACACCTACATGCTGGCCGGCAGCCACGACCCGCAGGAGATCATCGCCTCGGTGAAGGACGGCATCTATGCGGTGAATTTCGGCGGCGGGCAGGTCGACATCACCTCCGGCAAATACGTCTTCCAGTGCACCGAGGCCTACCGGATCGAGAACGGCAAGCTCGGCGCGCCGCTGAAGGGCGCGATGATGATCGGCAACGGCCCGACCGACCTGCACCGCGTCAGCATGATCGGCAACGACCTCAAGCTCGACGACGGCATCGGCACCTGCGGCAAGAACGGGCAGGGCGTGCCGGTCGGCGTCGGTCAGCCGACCCTGCGCATGGACCGCATCACCATCGGCGGCACCGGCTGACCAAGGCTTGCGCGCCGCGTCGCATCGGCGCGCTCGATTTTCGCTTCAGCGGCTGCCGGCCGCCTTCAGAAATACGCGATGCTGCGGCCGCAGGCGGCGACCGCGAGCCATGTCCCCAGCGATACGAACGCCGAGGCGCGCGCCGAGAACGGCATCGGCATGTGCGGCGGCAGCTCGGCGATGCGGCGGCTGAACGCCAGCTCGAACAGCAGCACGTTGATGAGCGCGAGCGCGATCAGCAGCAGCTTGGTCTGGAACACCGGGTTGAGCGCGACATGGCTCGCTTCGGCCAGAAACAGCATCGAGCCGGTGATGGCGATCACCGCGAAGGCGCCGAGCGACACGCGCCGCGCGTTGCGCAGCACGTCGCCGGCGTCGCTGCCCGAAAAGCCCCCCAACAGCCGCACGTCCATGGCGGCGACCGCGCCGGCGAACACCAGCACCGCCACCACGTGCACGACATTGGCGAACGGATACAGCCAGACGGACTGGCGGATCGCGGTGCCGGCGCCGGAAGCTTCCAGCGCCTGCAGCAGCGCCGGCGCGGCGTGATTCATCACCGCATCTCGTAGGTCTTGCCGGCGACCGTGATGCGCTCGGCGCGCATCTCGTCCTTCTCCACCGTCGACGGATAGCCGTAGGCCGAGACGGTCTTGCCGACTGCCACCACATCCGGGTTGGCGCCGCGGCTGGTCATGCGCGAGGTCGGCGCCAGCGTCACGGTCCACACCTTGTCGCTGCCGCGCACCGTGATGGTGGCGTGCGGGTTCTCGAACTTCGAGGTGACGATCGGTCCCTGCACGGTGACCGGCCGCGAAGCCTCGTAGCTGCCCCAGCCGTGATGCGCGGCGGCGGGTCCGGCCAGGCCGAGGAGCACGAGCAGCACTGCGGAACGTCGCGTCATGGTGGGCCTCCTTGTTGTCCGCTGCGGCGGTCGCAAAGCGCGGCGCCGTCGCGAACGGATTTGAGCTCTGCACACTGTAACGCTTCCAGGCGACGATATTTCGCTCGCGCGATCAACGGCGATTCACGCAACCCTCGACCGCTTCTAAACAAGACGCAGCTTAGAATTCATCTAACCTATTGATTTTTCGTGCTTTTTCGTTGACGGCGCGGGCCTCCGGCGATTACAGCTTCGGCCAATTCTGCAGCACCACACCATTCGACCAGGGATCATCGCGATGACCGTTTCGTTCCGCACCTCCATGCTGGCCCTGCTCGCGAGCCTGGCGGCCGCGTCGCCGGCGGCCGCGCAGGGCGACGTCAACGTCTATACCTACCGCGAGAGCAAGCTGATCCGTCCGCTGTTCGACGCGTTCACCCAGGAGACCGGCGTCAAGGTCAACATCGTCTCCGCCACCGCCGGGCTGGAGCAGCGGATCGCGGCGGAGGGCGCCAACAGCCCGGCCGACGTGCTGCTCACCGTCGACATCGGGCGGCTCGAGGATGCGGTGCGCGCCGGCATCACGCAGCCGATCCGCTCCGAGGCGATCGAGAAGGCGATTCCCGCGCCGTTCCGCGATCCGGAAGGCCATTGGGCCGGCCTGTCGATGCGGGCGCGCGTGATCTACGCCGCCAAGGATCGCGTGCCGCAGAACAGCATGACCTACGAGGAGCTGGCCGATCCCAAGTGGAAGGGACGGATCTGCATCCGCTCCGGCCAGCACGCCTACAACAACGCGCTGTTCGCCGCCTATGTGGCGCATCACGGCGTCGCCGAGACCGAGACGTGGCTCGCCGGCGTGAAGGCCAACCTGGCGCAGAAGCCGTCCGGTGGCGACCGCGAAGTGGCGCGCGACATCGCCGCCGGCAAGTGCGACATCGGACTCGGCAACACCTATTACTGGGCGCTGATGCACGACAAGGAAGCCGACAAGAAAGCCTGGGCGGACGCCACCCGCGTGATCCTGCCGACCTTCAAGGACGGCGGCACCCACGTGAACCTCTCCGGCGCCGTGCTGGCCAAGCACGCGCCCAACAAGGCGAACGCGGTGCGGCTGATCGAGTGGCTCGCCGGCGAGCACGCCCAGCACATCTACGCCGACATGAACTACGAGTATCCGGTGCGGGCCGGCATCGCCGTCAACCCGACCATCAAGAGCTACGGCGAGCTCAAGCCCGACACGATCGCGATCGCCAAGATCGCGGAGAACAAGAAGGCCGCCGCCAATCTGGTCGACAAGGTCGGGTTCGACAATTAGCCCGCTCCCGCCGGCGCCATGAGCGCCACCGCGGATCGCGTCGCGTATGCGCCGCCGTCAGCCCTCAGCGGCTGGCGGCGGTTGTCGCGCGCGCAATGGGTCGCCACCGCCATCCTGGTGCTGATCGCCGCGCTGGTGCTGGCGCCGCTCGCCAGCCTGCTGGCGATCGCGTCGGGCGGCGACGCGCAGATCTGGGGCGACCTCGCCGCCTACGTCATCCCGAACGCGCTGCGGGAGACCGCGCTGCTGCTGGCCGGCGTTGCGGTTCTCACCGGCACGATCGGGATCGCGACCGCATGGCTGGTGACGGCCTATACGTTCCCAGGCCGCGCCGCGCTGGTCTGGCTGCTGCCGCTGCCGCTCGCCATCCCGACCTACATCGTCGCCTACATCTACGCCGATCTGCTCGACGCCGCCGGGCCGGTGCAGAGCGCGCTGCGCGGCATGGCCGGTTGGCAAAGTCCGCGCGACTACTGGTTCCCGGAGATCCGCTCGCTCGGCGGCGCCGTGTTCGTGATGACGCTGGTGCTCTATCCATACGTCTATCTCTCGGCGCGCGCGATGTTCCAGACCCAGAGCGCGTGCCTCTTGGAAGTGGCGCGCACGCTCGGCGCTTCGCGCTTCGCGCTGTTGCGGCATGTGGCGCTGCCGCTGGCGCGTCCGGCGCTGGCGGTCGGGCTTTCGCTGGCGCTGCTGGAAACGCTCAACGACATCGGCGCCACCGAATATCTCGGCGTGCGCACGCTGACGGTGACGATCTTCACCACCTGGCTCAATCGCGGCAGCCTGCCGGCGGCGGCGCAGATCGCCTGCGTCATGCTGGTGGTGATCATCGCGCTGGTGGCGCTGGAGCGTTCCGGCCGCGGCCAGCGGCGCTTCGCGCTGTCGGAGCGGCGGCCGCGGCTGGTTTCGCCGATGCCGCTCGCCGGCTGGCGCGGCATCGCCGCCTGCGCCGCCTGCGTGCTCCCGGTGCTGCTCGGGTTTGTGTTGCCGGTGGCGGCGCTCGCGCGCGAGACCGTGCTGCGCGGCCTGCTGGTCGGTTTCGATCCCGAGCTCTGGCGGCACGCGCTCAACACCGTGTTGCTGGCCGGCTCCGCCACGCTGGTCACCATCGTGCTGGGACTTGCGGCCGCGATCGCGCTGCGGCTGGCGCCGTTCCGCCTCGCCCACGGCTGCATGCTGATCGCGGGCCTTGGTTATGCCGTCCCCGGAACCGTGCTGGCGCTCGGCCTGCTGGCGCCGTTGGTCGCCGTCGACGAAGGCCTCAACGCGCTCGTGCGCGCCGGTACCGGAGCCAATATCGGGCTGGTCGCGATGGGCTCGGGCGCGGCGCTGATCGTCGCCTATGCGATCCGTTTCCTCACCATCGCGGCCGGCTCGGTGCAGGCCGGGCTCGGCCGCATCTCGACTCATGTCGACGATGCGGCGCGCACGCTCGGCGCGCACACCGGCGAGGTGGTGCGGGTGCTGCATCTGCCGATGCTGCGGCCCGCGATCGGCGCGGCCGCGCTGCTGGTGTTCGTCGACTGCCTGAAGGAATTGCCGGCGACGCTGCTGCTGCGCCCGCTCAACGTCGAGACGCTGCCGACCTACATCTACCAGTTCGCCACCCGCGGCAGTTTCGAGGAAGGCGCGCTCGCGGCGCTGCTGATCGTGACGGTCGGTGTGCTGCCGGTGATCCGGCTGGTGCGCTACACCGAGCGGCGGATCGCATCGGTTTCGCTGCTGGCGCCGTAGCGTGCTTGCGCCGGCGGCGCCGCCGGCCGAGAGTTCGCCTGTCCTGCTCGATCCATTCCGACGAGTCCGCGCATGAACGCTCCAGCGTCCCCGGAGATCACCGTCCTCTGCTCCAATGGCCTCGCCGGCGTGATGGCGGAGCTCGGCCCGCGGTTCGAAGCTGAAAGTGGAGCGAAGCTGGCGCTGCGGCTCGGCACCGCCAACGCGCTGAGCAAGGAGATCGAGGGCGGAGCGCCGTTCGATCTGACCGTGCTGACCTCGACCGCGATCGACCAGCTCACCCGCGATGGCAGGATCGTGCCCGGCACCCGCGTCGACATCGCGCGGTCATGCGTCGGCGTGACGGTGCGGCCGGGCGCGCCGCAGCCCGACATCGGCACGGTCGAGGCCTTTACGCGCACGCTGCTGGCGGCGAAGTCGATCGTCTTCACGTCGCTCGGCGCCAGCGGCCAGCACTTCGCCAGCATCCTGCCGCGCCTCGGCATCGAGGCGGAGGTGCGCCGCAAGGCCACCATCCCGGAAGGCGGGCTGGTGGCGGAGCGGGTCATCAGCGGCGAGATCGAGCTCGGCATCCAGCAGGTGAGCGAGATCCTCGCCGTGCCGGGCGCCAACCTGGTGGGACCGATCCCGGCCGAGCTGCAGAAGTACACGGTGTTTTCGGCCGGGCTGGGCGTCGACGCGCGTAACGTGGACGGCGCCAAGGCGCTGCTGCGGCGTTTGGCGGACGCGAGCACGCTCGCGCTCGCAACGAGCAAGGGAATGGAGCCGCCCTGAGCGCTGCGGCTGCCGCAGCAGCGACAGAACCGGCTTGATCCGGCCGGACCGCTTCGCTAGCGTCCGCCCGCGTCGCCGCTACGCGCACCATTCCGGCCGGCGGCATCCTGCCGAGCATCCGGCCGCTCCTCGCCCAGGGATCGAGATGAGATGAAGAAGGTTTATCCCGACGCCCATGCGGCGTTGGCCGATGTGCTGAAAGACGGGATGCTGATCATGGCCGGCGGGTTCGGCCTCTGCGGCATCCCGGAAAGCCTGATCCTCGCCATCCGCGATTCCGGCGTGAAGGATCTCACCGTCGTGTCCAACAATGCCGGCATCGACGGCGTCGGCCTCGGCATCCTGCTCGACTCGCGGCAGATCAAGAAGATGATCTCGTCGTACGTGGGCGAGAACAAGACATTCGCCCAACAATACCTCGCCGGCGAGCTGCAGATCGAATTCAACCCGCAGGGCACGCTGGCGGAGCGCATCCGCGCCGGCGGCGCCGGCATTCCGGCGTTCTTCACGCGCACCGGCGCCGGCACGCAGATCGCCGAGGGCAAGGAAGAGCGCGAGTTCAACGGCGAGCGCTACGTGATGGAGCGCGGCCTGGTCGCCGACCTGTCGATCGTGCACGCCTGGAAGGGCGATACCGAAGGCAACCTCGTCTACCGGAAGACCGCGCGCAACTTCAATCCGATGATGGCGACGGCCGGCAAGATCACGGTGGCGGAAGTCGAGAACCTGCTCGAGCCCGGGCAGTTCGACCCCGACCACATCGTCACGCCCGGCGTCTACGTGCAGCGCATCGTGCACGTTCCGAACGCCAAGAAGCACATCGAGCAGCGCACCGTGCGCAAGCGCGCTTGAGGAGAACGAGCATGGCCTGGACTCGCGATCAGATGGCTGCCCGCGCCGCCAAGGAGCTGCGCGACGGCTTTTACGTCAATCTCGGCATCGGCATTCCGACGCTGGTGTCGAACTACATCCCGGACGGGATGAGCGTGCAGCTGCAGAGCGAGAACGGCATGCTCGGCACCGGTCCGTTCCCGTTCGAGGGCGAAGAGGATGCGGACCTGATCAACGCCGGCAAGCAGACCGTCACCGAGCTGCCGACCACCAGCTATTTCTCCTCGGCCGACTCGTTTGCGATGATCCGCGGCGGCCATATCGACCTCTCCATCCTCGGTGCGATGCAGGTGGCCGACAACGGCGACCTCGCCAACTGGATGATCCCGGGCAAGATGGTGAAGGGGATGGGCGGCGCCATGGATCTGGTCGCCGGCGTCAAGAAGGTCGTGGTGGTGATGGAGCATTCGGCCCGCAGCAAGGACGGCAAGGAAGAGCCGAAGCTGCTGCACCGCTGCAACCTGCCGCTGACCGGCGCCGGTGTGGTCGACATGGTGATC
Source organism: Xanthobacteraceae bacterium (assembly GCA_036402635.1). GTDB lineage: Bacteria > Pseudomonadota > Alphaproteobacteria > Rhizobiales > Xanthobacteraceae > DASWSO01. The sequence goes on along the minus strand of DASWSO010000327.1, from coordinate 4,892 downwards.
ACCGACCTTGGGGTGTTCGCGATCGACAAGAAGGGCGGGCAGGGGATGACCCTGATCGAGCTCGCCCCCGGCGTCGGCAAGGACGAGATCCAGGCCAAGACCGAGGGCAAGTACAAGCTCGATCCGCGGATTTCCTAAAGCCGCAAAGCCTTGACGGCGCGGCCGCCGGGGCGGCCTTGAAACCGTCACAGAGGGTGCGCAAGGTCACTTAACGCGACCGGCTGTGCGTCGTCGCCGGCCGCTTTGTTCGCTCGGATTCCAGACCTGTGAAGCCTATCAGAGGCCCCAAACGTCTTGCCCTCGGGCTTGTGGCGGTGGTTGGGCTCGCCATCGGCGTCCTGGCGGCGATTCCGCTGTTCATCCATCCCGACGCGGTGCGCGATGCGGTGCGCGCCGAGATTCGCGCCGCCACCGGGCTCGAGCCCGTGTTGCGCGGCGAGGTCGCCGTCAGCCTGTTTCCGACCGGCTCGGTCCGCTTCTTCGACGTGGTGCTGAGCGGGAACGGCGGCGACCGGCCGGCGCTGGCGGCGGAGAGCCTGACCGGGCAGCTCAGCTTCCTGCCGTTGCTGCTGGGCCGGATCGAGGTCGCCGACATCACCCTGGTCAGGCCGCAGATCCTGGTCCACTTCGACAAGGCCGGCACCTCCAACTGGGCCGGCCTGGTGTCGCGGCTGGCGCCCGCGAGTGCCGGTGGCGGCGCCGACAAGCCGATGTCGTTTTCGGAGATCCGGCTGATCGGCGGCACGCTGCTGCTGCACGACGAGGCCCGCGACGTCGACGAGACGCTGGACCGGATCGAGGTGTCGCTGGCCTGGCCGTCGATCTCCAAGAGCTTCGGCGCCACCGGCCAGTTCAGCTGGCGCGGCGAGCAGGTCGACGCCAGCCTGACGGTCGCGGACTTCATGGCGGCGCTGGCCGGCGAACGCACCGGCGTGAAGCTGCGGTTGAATGCGCCCCCGCTCAAGCTCGCCTTCGATGGCCATGCGGCGCAGAAGCCGACCATGAAGATGGAAGGCACGCTGGCGGCCGACACGACCTCGCTGCGCCGCGCCATGGCGTGGATCGGCCATGACCCGCTGCCGCCCGGCGGGTTCGGGCGCTTCGCCCTCAAGGCGCAGACCCACATGATCGGCAGCTCGGTGCTGTTCTCCAAGGTCAATGTCGAGCTCGACGGCAATGCCGCCGAAGGGGTTCTTACCCTCAGCACCGACGCTCGCCTGCAGGTGCAGGGCACGATGGCGGCGGAGGAGATCGACCTCACCCCCTACACGTCGGCGATGCGGCTGGTCGGCGGCGGCGAGCGCGGCTGGAGCCGCGCGCCCATCCGCCTGCAAGGGTTGAGCGGTCTCGAGCTCGACATGCGGATGTCGGCGGCCCGGATCGTGATCGGCAACACCAAGGTCGGCCGCACCGCGCTCACCACCACGGTGCGCAACGGACGCTTCACGCTCGGCATCGCCGAGTCGCAGGCTTTCGGCGGGATGCTCAAGGGCGCGCTGGCGCTGAGCCGGACCGATGACGGGGCCGACCTCAAGGCGCAGCTGCAGTTCGCCGACGTGGACCTGGAGGCTTCGACCACCGCGCTGTTCGGCGCACGCCGGCTCGAAGGCCGCGGCAACGCCACTTTCGCGATCGAGGCGGCCGGCCCCGACATGCTCAGCCTGGCGCGCTCGGCCAATGGAACCGGCAGCGTGTCGGCGGTCGGCGGCGCCGTCACCGGCGTCAACGTCGAGCAGCTGTTGCGGCGGCTGGAACGGCGGCCGCTATCGGGCGCCGGCGATTTCCGCAGCGGCCGTACCCCGTTCGACCGGCTGGCGATCGCCATCAAGGTCACCGACGGGATGGCCGAGCTGGAAGACGTCAAGCTGGAGGGTCCTTCGGTGCGGGTCGCGATGGGCGGCTCGGCCTCGATCCCGACGCGCGACTTCGACCTCAAGGGCACCGCCGCGCTGGTCAGCGCCAGCACGGCGTTCGAGCTGCCGTTCGTCGTGCGCGGCGGCTGGGACGACCCGATCCTGCTGCCGGACGTGCAAAGCCTGATCCGCCGCTCGGGCGCGGCGGCGCCGCTGCTCGACGCGGTGCGCGGCGGCCGCACCCGCGAGGCGGTGAAGTCGGCGCTCGACGCGCTCATCCGCGGCAAGGAAGGCTCCGAGCCGCCGGCACCGGCGGCGGCATCGCCGGAACCCGCGCCGGCCGAGTGAGCTAGGCGGTCGCGATGCGCTCGGCGCGCCGCGCCACCAGCGAGAACGCGATCAGCGCGAGCGCCACCGCGCCGATCATCAGCGTGCACATCGCATTGATCTCCGGCTTCACTCCGAGCCGCACGTCGGAATAGATGCGGATCGGCAGCGTGGTGGCGCCGGGGCCGGTGGTGAAGCTCGCGATCACCAGATCGTCGAGCGACAGCGAGAAGGCGAGGATCCACTCCGACGCGACCGCCGGCCAGATCAGCGGCAGCGTGATGACGAGGAACGCGCGCGCCGGCGGACAGCCGAGGTCCATCGCGGCTTCTTCCAGGTTGACGTCGAAGCTGACCAGCCGCGACTGCACGATCAGCGTGGCGAAGCATAGGGTGACGGTGGTGTGGGCGAGCGTCACGGTCCAGAAGCCACGCTCGAGCTCGACTGCGACGAACAGCAGCAGCAGCGACAGCCCGGTGATCACCTCCGGCATGACGATCGGCGCGTAGATCAGCGCGCTCAGCGTCAGGCGGCCGCGAAAGCGGCCGAACCGCACCAGCGCCAGCGCGGCGAGCGTGCCGAGCACGGTTGCGGCGCTGGCCGAGATCAGCGCGACCCGCAGGCTGACCCAGGCGGCCTGCCAGAGCGCGCCGTCGTCGAGCAGCGCCGCGTACCAGCGCGTCGACCATCCGCCCCACACCGTCACCAGCCGCGAGGCGTTGAACGAGTAGCCGATCAGAACGACGATCGGCACATACAGGAATGCCAGCCCGAGCGTGAGGGCGACGACGTTGGTGACCGAAAGACCTTTCCGCATCGCGCTCAGCTCCGCCGCACCAGCGCGCGCGCCTGCAGCTGCCGGTACAGCACGATCGGTCCGACCAGCACCAGCAGCATCACCATCGCCACCGCGGAGGCGAGCGGCCAGTCGCGATTGGCGAAGAACTCGGTCCACAGCGTCAGCCCGATCATCAGCGTCGAGGAGCCGCCGAGCAGATCCGGCACCACGAACTCGCCGACGATCGGGATGAAGCAGAGCAGGGCGCCGGCAACGATTCCCGGCAGCGACAGCGGCACCGTCACCTGCCAGAACGTCTTCCACGGCGGCGCCCCGAGATCGGCGGCGGCTTCCAGCAGGGTCGGATCGAGCTTTTCCAGGCTGGCATAGAGCGGCAGCACCATGAACGGCAGGTACGAGTAGACGATGCCGATGTAGACGGCGGTGTCGGTCGCGAGCCAGGTGAGCGGCGTATCGATGATGCCGAGCGCGAGCAGCGCCTGGTTCAACAGCCCGTCGCGCTGCAGGATGGTGACCCAGGCATAGACCCGGATCAGGAACGCGGTCCAGAACGGCAGCACCACCAGCATCAGCAGCAGAGGCTGCAGCCGGCGCGGCGCGCGCGCCATCGCGTAGGCGATGGCGTAACCGCTCGCCAGCAGCAGCAGCGTGGAGAGCGCCGCCACCTGCAGACTCTTGACGTAGGCGGCGAGGTAGAGCGGGTCGCCGAACAGCGTGATGTAGTTCTCCAACGTCAGCCCGGCGACGAAGCTCTTGAGGCCGTCCCAGCCGGCGGCGAGATCGAGCACCGGGGTGTACGGCGGCTGCGCGATCGCGACCTGCGACAGGCTGATCTTCAGCACGATCAGGGTCGGAACCAGGAAGAACGCTGTCAGCCAGACCAGCGGCAGCAGGATGACGATGCGCCGGCCGAAGCGCGGTGTGCGGATCATGGTGCTCAGCGCTCCAGCACGATCCCGGCGGCCGGCGGCCAGCTCAGCCACACCGCTTCGCCGGCGCGCCAGCGCGATGCGCCGCCCGGGGCCGCATTGGGCGCGCTCGCCTGCAGCACCACCCCGCCGGGCGCCGCCACTTTGTAGACCGAGCGGTCGCCGAAATACTCCACCGCCACGATCGCGCCCGGCACCGCATTGACCTCGCCTCCGGCCGGCTGCTCGCGCACGACCTGCAGCTTCTCGGGACGGATGGCGATGCGCGCCGCATCGCCGGCGCGGCAGCTGTTCGCATCGGCGACGCGCAACCGGCCCAGCTCGCCACAGTCGAGCAAGGCGCCGTGCGCATCGACCTGCGCGACACGGCCCTCGATGACGTTGATGTCGCCGATGAAGCGCGCGACATCGAGCGAGTTCGGCCGCTCGTACACATCTGCCGGCGTACCGATCTGCGCGATCCGTCCGCGCTGCATGACGGCAAGCCGATGCGCCAGCGTCATCGCCTCGTCCTGGTCGTGGGTGACGACGACGAAGGTGGTGCCGAGCCGGCGCTGCAGCGCCACCAGCTCCGCTTGCGTCTCGCCGCGCAGCCTCTTGTCGAGGGCGGCGAGCGGCTCGTCCAGCAGCAGCACCTTCGGGCGTTTCACCAGCGCGCGGGCGAGCGCCACCCGCTGCCGCTGTCCGCCGGAAAGTTCGTGCGGCTTGCGGGCGCCGAGGTCCTGCAGCTGCACCAGCGCGAGCATCGCGGCGACGCGCGTCCCGATCTCGCCGCGCGGCAGACCCTCCTGCTTCAGCCCGAACGCGACATTGGCGGCGACGGTGAGGTGCGGAAATAACGCGTAGTTCTGGAACATCATATTGACGGGCCGCAGGTGCGGCGGGTGCCCGGTGATGTCCTCGCCGTCCAGCAGCACGCGCCCGGCATCGGGCGTCTCGAACCCGGCGGCGAGCCGCAGCAGCGTGCTCTTGCCGCAACCGGAA
>DASWSO010000326.1:0-10079 GCA_036402635.1 Xanthobacteraceae bacterium | reverse complement strand
CGGCAGCACGCTACGGCCGGCCCGTTCGGACGCGATCCATTGCACCAGGAAGCGCGCCGAAAAAAGCGCCTGCGCCAGGAATCCGATCGCGACCCAGGCGTCGAACTGGAGCACGAACACTTCGTGAAAGTAGCGGATGAGGCTCTGCATGGATCGGTCCGTGTTGAGCGGCACAGCCGCCATCGGAATGCGCCGGCTTTACGGCAGCGCCTGACGGCGGCGCATCAGCGCGCCGCCGGCGGAGGATTTTCGGCTGCCCGGTAAAGCGTGATTCGCACCGGCTTGCCATTGCCGAGGCCATAACCCGAAACGGTCGGTCCGGTCGTGTAGCGCACGTTATGCGCGGCCGCTGCGCGCTCGAAGTCCTGCTGGCGCCCCTCTACCAAGGCGAAGCGGCAGCCGCCCTCCCGCAGGAATATCGCCGCCGAAACCGGGTCGGCGAGCAGCGTCTGCGTGCCGGCGAGGAATACGAGGCTCGGCTCCTGGAATCCGACGGCGGCGACGCTCGCATTATCGCAGCCGGCGCCCCGCACCGCTTGTGCAAGCTGTGGGCTCGGAAAGATCGGGGTGAGCCGCGGCAGCGTGTGATACACCGCGGCGCCAGCCAGCAGCATGGCGGCGATGCCGTGCAGCAGGCCGTCCTCGGCCGCGTCGGGCGTGAACCGCCGCCAGGCCGCATAGCCGACCGCGATGCCGCCTGCTGCCAGCGCGACCGCGATCGGGCTCGGCACCAGCCCGAGCCAATACGGGGCCACCACGGTTAGAGCCGCGAGCAGGCACGGCACGATCAGCCACCACACGGCGCCTACGACGAGCAAGCGGTTGTGCGACAAGCACCGCTCGTCGATCGCGATGGCGGTGAGGATCGCGACTGCCGGATAGAGCGGCAGCACGTAGTGCGGCAGCTTGGTAATGACGAGCTCCAGCACGATCCAGGCCGGGACGATCCAGGCGAGCAGGAAGCGCACGCGCGGCTCGCGGCGCTGCGCGAAGATTCGTGCCGCCGCTAGCGCCGTCACCACCGAGGCGGGGAAGAACGTCACCCAGAACAGCAGCAGATAGGTCCCCGGCGGGGCGCCGTGCGACTCCTGCCCGCTCGCCACCTTCGCCAGCATGTCGTCGCCGACCGAGAGCGTGAAGAACGCACCGTGCGAGCGCAGCGCGATCATCACGAACCACGGAAGCACCAGCACCAGCATCCACAGCGTGCCCGGCAGGACGCGCAGGCCGCGGATCCAGGCGAGCGAGCGGTCCATCACGGCGAGCGCCGCGACGGTCAGTCCGGTGAACAGCAGGATCAACGGCCCTTTCACCAGCACGCCGGCGGCGAGCGCGGTCCAAAGGATCAGCGGCAGCCGCCAGCGCTCGGTCGCGCTGCCCGCCGCATGACTGCCCAGATAGAGCCGCGCCAGCGCCCCCATGGCGGCGATACAGCACGCCAACAGCACCGCGTCGGTCTTGGCGAGCCGCGCCTCGACGCCCAAGAGTATCGACGTCGCCAGCATCGCTGCGGCCAGCACCGCGACGCGGCGGGAGCCGAACGCCAGCGCGGCCCAGTAGGTGAGCAGCACCGCGGCAATCGCGCCGATCAGCGACGGGATGCGGTAGAGCCAGATGCTGGTGCGCGCTTGCGGCACGCCGAGCGCTTCGCCGGCGCGCACGACGCCGGCCTGCAGCCAATAGATGCCGACCGGCTTCTTGTAGCGGACCTCCTGGCCGAAGCGGATGTCGACGTAGTCGCCGCTCTCCACCATCTGCTTGCTCGCCTGCGCGAAGCGCGCTTCGTCGCGATCGACCGGCGGAATGGTGAAGAAGCCCGGGAGGAACGCGAGCAGGCAGAGGGCGGCCAGGATGGCGAGCGCGCGGCGATGCGATGTGGTAGCCGCATCGAGCAGACGCGCCGGCCAATCGGTGGCGCGCGCCGGTTGCTCGATGTTCCGCACCGAATTCACGCGCACGCTGTCTGCTTTCCGTCACCGGCTGGCTTCGAGGGGATTCGCGATTTGAGCCGCGCAGAGGTTTAGGCCCGGTGCCCTGCAGCCGCAAGGAAGGCTTGATCCGGCGCCGCGCGGCATGAAAGGGTGCGCGCCGTCAATGCGCGGTTGCGAGGGGAAGCAGGAATGGGCCGGGTCGTCACGTTTGCGGAGCTGAATGGATCGAGCGCGGGCGACGGTGTCAGCGCGGCGCCGATCACGGTGGGCGAGACCAAGGAGTTTGCGGCGGAGCTGATCCGCATCGCGCCCGGCAAGCAATGGAGCGCGCGCGCGCCGAAGGGTTCCGACTGCTACCTCTTTTCGCTCACGCCGGGTGCCGCCATCTCGTCCGGCACCGGCCGTGTGCCGCTGCCGGCGCAGAGCTTCGCGACCGTGCAGGAAGGCGAGAGCTTCGCGATCGGCAACGAGGGCACCGCCGCGGTGGAGATCGTCAAGGTGATCGCGCCGCCGCAGGCGGGCGCCGGCCTTCCCGGCTTCACCGGCAAGCTGCAGGTGGCGGAGCGCGCGACGACGCCGGTGGTGCCGGTGCCGGAAGAGCGCAAGCAGCGCATCTACTTCGTCGGCGGCCACGGCGCCAAGTCCGACCGCGGCCATGCCATGATCGTCGTGTACGACGGGCAGACGCACACGCCGCTGCACCACCATCCGAATGCGGACAGTATGTTCGTGCTGCTCGACGGCGCGGTGGAATTCACCGTCAATGACGAGAAGGTTGTGGTGACGCCGGGGCAGGCCGCCTGCTTCCCGGCCAAGGACCGCCATGGGCTGCACACGGCACCTGGCTATGCGGGCGCGAGCTTCCTAGAGTTCCACATCCCGGCGGCATTCACGACCGTGAAGGAATAACAGCGGCGGCCAACGCGCCGTCATTCCGGAAGCCAGCGAAGCGAAGGCTGTCCGGAATCCATATGCCGCAGCTCTGGGTGAATGTCACTGCCGTTCGTGCCCTTCATTCTTGCTGCGGCGTATGGATTCCGGGCTCGCGCGACGCACGCCCCGGAATGACGCGAAGGGCGTGCTCGTCTAGCCCAGCGCGTCGGCGACCGCCTTGCCGCAGGTGGTGGTATCGGCGCTGCCGCCGAGATCGCGGGTGCGCAGCTTCGGATCCTGCAGCACCCGCTCGATCGCCGCGACGATCGCCTTGGCGGCCTCCGGCTCGCCGAGATGCTCCAGCATCATCGCGCCCGACCAGATCTGCCCGATCGGGTTGGCGATGCCCTGACCGGCGATGTCGGGCGCGGAGCCGTGCACCGGCTCGAACACCGACGGGAATTTGCGCTCGGGGTTGATGTTACCGGACGGCGCGATGCCGATCGTGCCGGTGCAGGCCGGGCCGAGGTCGGAGAGGATGTCGCCGAACAGGTTGGACGCGACCACCACGTCGAAACGGTCCGGGTTGAGCACGAAGTGCGCCGACAGGATATCGATGTGGTACTTGTCCCAGCGCACGCCCGGATAGTTCTTCGCCATCGCTTCGACGCGCTCGTCCCAGTACGGCATCGTGATCGAGATGCCGTTGGACTTGGTCGCCGAGGTGAGGTGCTTCTTCGGCCGCTTCTGCGCGAGCTCGAACGCGAATTTCACCACGCGGTCGACCCCGAAGCGGCTCATCACCGTCTCCTGCACCACCACTTCGCGCTCGGTGTCGCGGAACATGCGGCCGCCGATCGAGGAGTACTCGCCCTCGGTGTTCTCGCGCACCACCCAGAAGTCGATGTCGCCCGGCTTGCGGCCCGCGAGTGGCGACGGCACGCCCGGCATCAGCCGCACCGGCCGCAGGTTGACGTATTCGTCGAACTCACGGCGAAAAAGCACCAGTGAGCCCCACAGCGAGATGTGGTCCGGCACCTTGGCGGGCCAGCCGACGGCGCCGAAATAGATCGCGTCGTGCGAGCCGATCTGCTGCTTCCAGTCGTCGGGCATCATCTGCCCGTGCTTGAGGTAATAGTCGCAGTGGGCGAAGTCGAACCAGTCCTGCTTGATGGTGAAGCCGAACTTCTTGCCCGCCGCCTCCAGCACGCGGATGCCTTCCGGCACCACTTCCTGGCCGATGCCGTCGCCCGGAATGACCGCGACGCGATAGTGTTTCGGCATTGTTGTTTCCTTCCCGAGCAGGACGCCTTGCGGCCGTCGCGACATTAAAGACGTGGATGGCCGGGACAAGCCCGGCCATGACGAGGATGGGCGTGTACGAATTGCGGGCAAGGCCCAACAAAATTCGTCATGCCCGCGCTCGTCGCGGGCTCCACGTCTTGCTTCGCTCACGCACCACGATGTTATCCGTCGTTACTGCGCGGTCCAGCCGCCGTCGATCGGCAGGTTGGCGCCGGTGATCGCCCGCGCAGCATCCGAGCACAGATAGGCGGCGAGCGACGCCACCTCGTCGATGGTGACGAACTCCTTGGTCGGCTGCGCCGCCAGCAGCACGTCGCGCTTGACCTGCTCCTCGGTCATGTTGCGCGACTTCATCTGGTCCGGGATCTGCCGCTCCACCAGCGGCGTCCACACATAGCCCGGGCTGATGCAGTTGACGGTGACGCCGAAGGTCGCGAGCTCCAGCGCCACCGTCTTGGTGATGCCGGCGATGCCGTGCTTGGCGGCGATGTAGGCGACCTTGTAGGGCGAGGCGACCAGCGAATGCGCCGACGCGGTCGAGATGATGCGGCCCCAGCGCCGCTGCTTCATGCCCGGCACGGCGGCGCGGATTGCATGGAAGGCGGCCGACAGGTTGATGGCGATGATCTGGTCCCACTTCTCGGGCGGAAAGTCCTCCACCGGCGCAACGTGCTGGATGCCGGCATTGTTGACCAGGATGTCGACCGAGCCGAAGTCCTTCTCGGCCCTATGGATCATCTCGGCGATCTCCTGCGGCTTGGTCATGTCGGCCGGCGAATAGGCAGCTTTGACGCCGAACTCGCGCTCGATGCCGGCGCGCATGGCCTCGATCTCGCCCTTGTCGCCGAAGCCGTTGATCACGACATTGGCGCCATCCCGGGCGAGCGCGCGCGCGATGCCGAGCCCGATGCCCGAGGTGGAACCGGTGACGACCGCGGTCTTTCCGTTCAGCATGCGAGCGCTCATAATTCGTGAGTTTCTGTCATACTCCGGACCCGCCCGGTGGGCGCGCAACAGGATGACGGCTCCTCTTATGGACCTGAGCTCGACTCCGCAATGACCAAGCCGCACGCGGTTTTCCATGCTCCCGGCCACGACCACGCGCCCTGCGAGGCGAGCGCGATCGCGGAGGCCGAGGCGCTGTGCACGGCGCGCGGCGCGCGACTGACGCCGCTCCGCCGGCAAGTGCTGGAGACGCTCGTCTCCGGCCATAAGCCGCTCGGCGCCTACGAGATCATGAGTCGTCTGGGGGAGGACGGAGCGCGGCCGGCGCCGATCACGGTCTACCGTGCGCTCGATTTCCTGCTGGAACACGGGCTGGTGCACCGGCTGGCGAGCCGCAACGCCTTCCTCGCCTGCATCCACAACCACGCCGCCGGCGACACCGTGGTTTTCCTGATCTGCGACCACTGCGGGGCGGTCGGGGAGGCGCCTTCGGCCGCCATCAAGGCGAGCCTCAACGAGGCCGCGGCGAAAGCCGGCTTCGCCCCCAAGATCCCGGTGATCGAGGTCGCCGGCGTTTGCGCTCATTGCCGCACGACTGTGTCGTCGTAACCAGGAGCCGGGGAGGGCGAAGCGCGAGCGGGTCGGGTCGCTATTGCGCCCGCAACGCATCTGATCGCACTTGCGCCCTCTCTGCCTGCAAGCGGAGGGGGCCCACCTGCCTCTCGACCTCCCTGATTGCATTGGAATTCCTGCCCCGTGTCCGACAGCGTCCGCCTCAACACCGTCCGCCCGCTCGACACCTTCGCGATCTGCCTCACGGTGGTGCTGTGCCTGTCCTGGGGCTTCAACCAGGTCTCGGTGAAGCTGGCGCTGCCGGACATCCCGCCGCTGACGCAAGGCGCGATCCGTTCGGTCGGCGCCGGCATCCTGGTCGCCCTCTGGGCCAAGTGGCGCGGCGTGCGGCTCTTCTCGCGCGACGGCTCGCTGTGGCCCGGGATCGCGGCCGGCGTGCTGTTCGGGCTGGAATTCATCCTGATCTACCGCGGCCTGCTTTGGACCACCGCCACCCGCGCGGTGCTGTTTCTCTACCTCACTCCGTTCTTCGTGGTGCTCGGGGCCCGCTGGCTGCTGCCGGCCGACCGCTTCGCGCCCTCGCAATGGGCGGGCTTGCTGCTCTCCTTCGCCGGGATGGTCGTGGCGTTCGGCCTGCCCACCCCGGCGGCCGATCCGCGGCAGACGCTGGGCGACTTGATGATCGTCGTGGCCGCGATCGGTTGGGCTGGCACCACCCTGGTGATCAAGGTCACCGCCCTGAACCGGACGCCCTACGAGAAGGCCATGCTGTACCAGCTGGTGATCTCGGCCCCGATGCTGGCGGCCGCGGCGGCGGTGTTCCAGGAACGGATCGTGAATACGCCGTCGCCGGTCGCCCTGGGCGCGCTCGCATACCAGACCCTCTGGGTGGTACCGGTGACGTTCGTCGCCTGGTTCGCCCTGATCCAGCGCTATTCGGCGAGCCGGCTTTCCGCCTTCACCTTCCTGACCCCGATTTTCGGCGTTCTGGCTGGCTATCTGGTGCTCGGAGAGCCACTGACGCCCGCTTTCCTGGCTGCGGTCGCGCTGGTGACCGCCGGGCTGGTGATGGTCAACCGGGTGCGGTAACCACCTTCCAATACCTCCCCGGCGGGCCGGTGGCGGCGGCTTTGCTACGTTGACGGGAAGCCCCGCCTCTGGCACTCAAACAGCATGATCCAAGAGCGCGTTACGGATATGGCCGGGCCGCAGCCGCGGCGCCGCTCGGTCCAGGTTTTGGTGGGCGACGTACCGGTCGGCGGCGGCGCCCCCGTCGTCGTGCAGTCGATGACCAATACCGACACCGCCGACATCGAGGGTACCGCCCGGCAGATAGCGGCGCTCGCGCGCACCGGCTCCGAGATCGTCCGCATCACGGTCGACCGCGACGAGGCCGCGGCCGCGGTTCCGCATATCCGCGACCGGCTCCTCGCCATGAACGTGCGGGTGCCGCTGGTCGGTGACTTCCACTACATCGGCCATAAGCTCTTGGCCGATCACCCGGCCTGCGCCGAGGCGCTCGACAAATACCGCATCAATCCCGGCAATGTCGGCTTCAAGGAGAAGAAGGATCGCCAGTTCGGCGCCATCGTCGAGACCGCGATCCGTCACGACAAGCCGGTGCGCATCGGCGCCAACTGGGGCTCGCTCGACCAGGAACTGCTCACGCATCTGATGGACGAGAACGCGCGCGCGCCGGCGCCGCTCGACACCCGCGCGGTGACGCGCGAGGCGATGGTGCAGTCGGCGCTGTTGTCGGCGCAGCGCGCCGAGGAGATCGGACTGCCGCGGTCCAAGATCATCCTGTCGGCGAAAGTGTCGGCCGTGCAGGACCTGATCGGCGTCTATCTCGAAGTCGGGCGCCGTTCGGATTACGCCATCCACCTCGGCCTCACCGAGGCCGGCATGGGATCGAAAGGTATCGTCGCCTCCTCGGCGGCGCTCGGTATCCTGCTGCAGCAGGGGATCGGCGATACCATCCGCGTGTCGCTGACGCCGGAGCCGAATGGCGACCGCACGCTGGAGGTGACGGTCGCGCAGGAGATCCTGCAGACCATGGGCTTCCGCACCTTCGTGCCGCTGGTGGCGGCGTGTCCGGGCTGCGGCCGCACCACTTCGACCACGTTCCAGGAGTTGGCGCGCGACATCCAGTCGTTCATCCGCGACTCGATGCCGGAGTGGAAGACGCGCTACCCCGGCGTTGAGGCGCTCAACGTCGCCGTCATGGGCTGCATCGTGAACGGCCCGGGCGAGTCGAAGCACGCCGACATCGGCATCTCGCTTCCCGGCACCGGCGAGACGCCGACCGCACCGGTGTTTATCGACGGCAAGAAGGCCGCGACCCTGCGCGGCCCCGGCATCGCCGGCGAATTCAAGACGCTGGTGATCGACTACATCGAGCGCCGCTACGGCGCCGCCGGTGCCAACCGCACCGCGGCGGAGTAGAATCAGCGCCGGGCGGCTGCGCCCGGCTGCTTCTCTGCGGAGTCCAGCGCGCGCAGCTCGGTCTTTAAAATCTTTCCGTAATTGCTCTTGGGCAGCGCTTCGACGAACACATAGTGCTTCGGGCGCTTGAACCGCGCGATACGGGCGAGACAAAGTGCGTCCAGATCTTGCGTGCTGGTTTCGCCGACCACGTAGGCGACCACCACCTCGCCCCATTCCGGGTCGGGGCGGCCGATCACCGAGACCTCCCGCACCTGCGGATGCGCCAGCAGCACTTCCTCCACCTCGCGCGGATAGATGTTGGAGCCGCCCGAGATGATCAGGTCCTTGGAGCGGTCCTTCAGCGTTAGATAGCCATCCGCGTCGAACGCGCCGACGTCGCCGGTATGCAGCCAGCCGTCCCGCAGCGTCTGTGCGGTGGCTTCCTCGTTGCGCCAATAGCCTGCAAAGACCACGTCGCCGCGGCAAAGGATCTCGCCGATTTCGCCGGTGCCAATCGGCCGGTCGTCGGCGTCCGCCACCGTCACCTCGACGCACGCATAGGGCCGGCCGGCGGAGCCGAGCCGCTCGCGCCAGCGCGGGTGCTCCCGATCGGCGATCTCCTGTTTCGATAGCGTCGTGATCGTCATCGGGCTCTCGCCCTGGCCGTAGATCTGCGCGAAGCGCGGGCCGAAGCGATCGAGCGCCTGCAGCGCGTCCTCCACATACATCGGCGCGCCGCCCCAGATCAGCGTGCGGATGTTGGTCGGATCGACCTCGTTGCGACATTCGACCAGGCGCTTGATCATGGTTGGCGCCGCGAACATCGAGGCGCGCGGCCACGCCTCGAACAGCCGCAAGACCTCCTCGGCTTCGAAGCCGCCGGATTCCGGAATGACGTTGACGCCGAGCCGCGCCACATGCGGCATGATGTAGAGGCCGGAGCCGTGACTCATTGGCGCGGCGTGCAGGATGGCGTCGCCCGGCATGACCGGGTCGACCTCGGCCGCATAGGCGTGGCTCGCGACCGAGAGCACGCGATGCGTCAGCATGGCGCCTTTCGGCCGGCCGGTGGTGCCGGAGGTGTAGAACAGCCAAGCGAGGTCGTCGCCGTCGCGCGGCGCGGCCGGCATCGGATCGGCCGCGAACAGCGCCTCGTAGTCGCGGCCGCCGATGCGGATCAGGTGTTCGAGCGTCGCCGGCGCATGCGGCGCCAGCTCTTCGTCGAGCCCCGGAGACGCAAAGCAGGCGCGCGCGCCCGAGTGTTCGAGGATGTATCCGAGTTCCAACCCGTGCAGCTTGGCGTTCGCCGGCACGGCGGCGAGACCGGCGTGCCAAACGGCGTACATCAGCTCGAGGTAGTCGGGGGAATTCTTCGCGACGATGGCGACGCGGTCGCCCGGCGCGAGCCGCAGCTTCGTTCGCATCGCAGCGGCGAGCCGCGCCACCCGCTCGGCCAGCGCCGCATAGGTGCGGACGACGCGCGTGCCCTGCGCCGACGCCGGCCAGTCGCCGTGACTGAGCCCGGCGCGCTCGAGCCAGAGCGCGAGGTTCATGCGGGCTCGTGCGGGTCTTCTAAGAGCGGTTCAATCGCCTTCGTAAGGGCGGCGACGTGCTCGCTCGTGATCTCGGCGTTCAAGCTTTCGAAATGCTCGCGCAGCCTTTCGAGCGAGGCGCGGCTCGCCGCTTCCTCGCGCAGGGCGCTATCCGTGCTCAACATCGTCATTGATCCTAATGTAGACCACGGGGCCGTCGCGTTCCAATGTATCCGCCAGCACCGGTGTTGCGGGGCCAGAATACGCCCGGTGAGGCTCAAATTTTTGGATCCATAGGCGCTCCACCAGGACAGCACGGGCCACTACTGCCACGCCTTCCTCCCCGTTGTCCTTCGAGCGGGCGCTTGCTGCTTGCGAGACAGGCACCCCCGAAAAAACTCCAGAGGGAAAGGGATTTCGACCGTCATTGGCGGTTACGCCGAGGTCACGCCGTATTGAGCCATCCGAAGTGCACCGGATAACCCTCGCCGCC
>DASWSO010000325.1:0-4383 GCA_036402635.1 Xanthobacteraceae bacterium | reverse complement strand
ACTTTGATACTGAAATCTGTATCCGGCGGCGACAAGGCCGGCCTGCTCGGCGAGGTCGATATACGCGGGCAGTTGCCAGAAAGCTACGGTTTCGGGGGTCGCCAGGCTCTCGCGTGCCTGCGCCATGCTCAAGTTGGTCGGCAGGAAGTGGGTCGCGAGCTCGCGCGGCGGCATTTTGGGCGAATAGATTCGCGCCCCGTTGAGCACCCAGCGGCCCGGCTCCAGCTGTGCGGTGTCAGCCTCGATCCGTTCCGTGAAGGTGCCGTCGCCGTCGAAAATGAAAACACTGATCCCCTTCAGGTATTCGCCCTGCTTCTGGCTCGATGCCGCGTTCAGGATGGACTGCCCGTCGCCGCTGCGCTGCCGCAGCCAGAACCGTCCCGGAAGATCGTCGGCAACGGAACCCGATCCAAAGATGCGCTCCTCCAGCTTCTTGGACTGCTCCCCCATCAGAACCGCCAGGGGGTTGTAGATCGCGATCGCGGCCACCCCGAAAATCAGCGCGGCGATCAGCGACGGCGCCACGAATTGCCAAGCAGACATTCCGGCGGCGCGGGCGATCACCAGCTCGTTGCGGCGGGACAGGTTGAGGTAGGCGAGCATGGCGCCGACCAGCACGGAGAACGGCAGCAGCTTCTCGGTGATCTGGGGAACCCGGTAGAACGAGGTCAGCGCGACCGTCCACATCGGAACGTTGCCGACATTGGACGCGCGGCGTGCCATTTCGACATAGTCGAGCAGCACCACGAGCACGAAAATCCCGACGAACACGGCAACGACGCCGTTCACGAAACGCATGGAGACGTAGCGGCCGAACAGCGCCGAGCGCATCAGCGTGGCCTCAGGCGCAAATCGCCACGGCAGCCGGCGCGTCGAGCGACCCACTCGCCCCACCCCAGACGGTGGCCGCTCTGCCAGATTCGCATGCCCGTCCCGGATCCCCGCTCGGTCCGATGGCGGCGTGCCGCCCCCGACCGCGCCTCGTCGTCCGGCTTGTAGCCACGCACCATGGCAGGACCGGGGCAAATCCCTGACCGGGCTTGGCATTGTGGCCCGATGCTGCAGAGATGCTATAACGCCGCCGGCGCGCCGCATCCGCGCTCCTGTCAGCCCCGCGTAAAAAGGATTTCGCGTCATGTCGGACGCCCCCAAGGTCGGGTTCGTAGCGTTCTCGTCGCCCGACAAAGGCGTCCTGATCCTCTTCACCGACGATTCGCTGACGTTTGGACCGCAGAGCCGCGCCGTCCTGAAGCCGGCCGGCGATCTGGTCGAGCGGGCGATCAAGGCCGAGGGGTTCAAAGGCAAGCTCGCAAGCACACTGGAACTGGTGCTTCCGGCCAAGCTGAACGCGTCCCGGCTGGTGATCGTCGGCATCGGCAAGGCCGCCGAACTGAAGCCGCGCGACTACCTGCGGCTCGGTGGAATCGCGGCCGGCAAGGCGGGTACCGGGAATCGCGACCTCGTGATCTTCGGTGAGTTTCCCGGCGGTGCGCTCGGGCCCGAGCAGGCCGCCGATGCGGCGCTGGGAGCGCGGCTGCGCGCCTACAGCTTCGACCAGTACAAGACCAAGCGGAAGGACGGCGACGAGAACGGCCCGAAGGGGCGCATCACCGTCGCCGTCGCGGACGTGCCGGCCGTGCGCAAGGCCTGGCGTCACCGGGAAGCGGTCGGCGACGGCGTCGTCATCGCCCGCGACCTCGTCAACGAGCCCGCCAACGTGCTCGATCCGGAGGAATTCGCGCGCCGCGCCCAGGGCCTCAAGAAGCTCGGCCTGACGGTCGAGGTTCACGACGAGAAGGCGCTGCGCAAGCTCGGCATGAACGCGTTCCTCGGGGTCGCGCAGGGCTCGCGGCGCGCGCCGCGCATGGTCGTGATGCGCTGGGACGGCGGCCGCCGGGGAACCGCGCCGGTCGCCTTCATCGGCAAGGGCGTCACCTTCGATACCGGCGGCATCTCCATCAAGCCGGCCGCCAGCATGGAAGATATGAAGGGCGACATGGCGGGCGCGGCCTGCGTCACCGGGCTGATGCGCGCGCTGGCGGCCCGCAAGGCCAAGGTCAACGCGGTCGGCGTCATCGGCCTGGTCGAGAACATGCCGGACGGCAACGCCCAGCGTCCCGGCGACATCGTGAAATCGATGTCGGGCCAGACCATCGAGATCATCAACACCGACGCGGAAGGCCGGCTCGTGCTCGGCGACGTGCTCTGGTACGTCAAGGACCGCTTCAAGCCGCAGTTCATGATCGACCTCGCCACCCTGACCGGCGCGATCATCGTGGCGCTCGGCCAGGAGCACGCCGGCCTCTTCTCCAACAACGACGCGCTGGCGGAGCGGCTGCTGCTCGCCGGCGAAGCGACCGGCGAGAAGGTCTGGCGCATGCCGATCGGCCCGGAATACGACAAGCTGATCGATTCCAAGTTCGCCGATATGAAGAACACCGGCGGCCGCCACGGCGGCGCCATCACGGCCGCGCAGTTCCTGCACCGCTTCGTCGCGGAGACGCCGTGGGCGCACCTCGACATCGCCGGCACCGGCTTCGCGTCGCCGGCGTCGGACATCAACAAGAGCTGGGGTTCCGGCTGGGGCGTTCGCCTGCTCGACCAGCTGGTCGCCGAACATTTCGAGCGCTGATCGACGCCACCGCTGATGGATCAAGCCGCAATGGCGGAGATGCGCTTCTACCATTTGCGCGGACGCCCGCTGGAAGCGGTGCTGCCGAAGCTTTTGGAGCTCTCGCTCGAGCGCGGCTGGCGCGTCGTGGTGCAGGCCGCTTCTGACGAGCGGGTCGATGCGCTCGACGCGCATCTGTGGACCTACCGGGAGGACAGCTTCCTGCCGCACGGTACCGCGCGCGACCGCGACGCCGCCGAGCAACCGATCCTGCTCACCAGCGGCGACGACAATCGCAACGGCGCCGGCGTGCGCTTCCTGGTCGATAATGCCGGCGTTCCAGCCGATGCGGCGGCTTACGAGCGGCTGGTGTTCGTGTTCGACGGAGACGACGAGGCGGCGGTCACGCACGCGCGCGGGTGCTGGCAGCAGGGCAAATCGTCCGGCTTCGAGCTGAGCTACTGGCAGCAGGGCGACGGCGGCCGCTGGGAGCGCAAGGCCTGAGCCCGCCGCGGCGGCCGCACCGAGACCTTCAGCAAGGACACCAAAGCCTCCATGACATCGAGAATTGTTGTTGTGCCGCCGTCGGCGGAGGTCGGCGCGATCGCCCGCGAAATGGCCCCGGCCGGTTACGATACCGTGCTGGCGCAGAGCGACGGCGAGATGCAGGCGGCGCTCGCCCGCGCCGAATACATGGTGTGCTACCCGAACGTGCCGCTGCAGGACGCGTTCTACCGTGCGGCCCCGCGCGTCAAGCTCGTGCAGCTGCTGAGCGCCGGCTACGACAACGTCGATCTCGAAGCGGCGCGCCGTGCCGGCGTGCCGGTGTCCAACAACGGCGGCGCCAACGCGATCTCGGTCGCCGAGCACGCGCTCATGCTGATGCTGACGGTCTCCCGCAAGGTGATCTGGCAGCACGCGAGCGTCTCGGCCGGACGCTGGCGCGGCAATGGGCCGGCGCCGCGCATGTACGAACTGTTCGACAAGACGCTCGGCATCATCGGCCTCGGCACCATCGGCAAGAAGGTCGCGCGCCTCGGCCGCGCCTTCGGCATGCGGGTGCAATACTACGACATCGCACGCCTGAACGCGGACGCGGAGGACGCGCTCGGCGTCCGCTTCCGGCTGCTGCGCGAGCTCTTGAAGAGCTCCGACGTCGTCTCGCTGCACGTGCCGCTCAATGATTCGACGCGCACCTTGATCGGCGCCGGCGAACTCGCGCTGATGAAGCCGGGAGCGATCCTGATCAACACCTCGCGCGGCCCGGTCGTGGACGAGCCCGCGCTGTATGAGGCGCTCAATGGCGGCCGTCTGTTCGGCGCCGGCCTCGACGTGTTCGACCAGGAGCCGCCGCCGCCCGACAATCCGCTGCTTACGCTCGACAACGTGGTGCTGACGGCGCATTTCGCCGGCCCGACCTGGGATAACCACGTCGCCCGTTTCCGCAACGCCTTCGACAATGTGCAGCGCGTCGCGCGCGGCGAGCCGCCGCTCTGGGTGGTTCCGGAACTGGCCGATCTGGCGAACACAAAACGCTGAAGCCCCGAACGCAACCACGCACTGCGAGGCGCCATGAAACTCGTCGACCTGAGCCGCGAGATCTATCACAAGATGCCGCGGTTGCTGAACCATCCGTCGATCATGGTGACGCCGTTCGGCACCCACGACGAGGTGCGCGTCGCCGACGGCTACGAGTTTTCCTCCGCCACCATGGCGCTGGTGATCGGCGATCACGCCGGCACCCATGTCGATGCGCCGCTGCACTTCGATGC
>DASWSO010000324.1:0-4124 GCA_036402635.1 Xanthobacteraceae bacterium | reverse complement strand
ACCGCCACCAGCAGCGTGAACGGGTTGACGTATTGCAGCTCGCCCTTCGGCTCCGGCCTGTCGGCGCGGAAGCGGCGGAAAACTTCCGCGATCTCGGCACCCGACAGCGCGCCGACCGCACCCTGCGCGGTCAGCGCGTCGGCGGCGGCTTGCGCGCCGGCGCCTTTCACCCGCGCGGGCCTGGCCGGCTTCGCCGGCTTGCCGGCGGGAGCGCGCCTGGCGGGCTTTTTCGCGCTCGGCTTGGTCGTGCTTCGGGCCATTTCTCCCCCTATATTGCGCGGGATGATGCCCGACAACGAGAGGCCGGCGGAACCCCCGATCTTTTCCGCTGTGCTCACCCCGCACCGCTCGCTCGGACGCAGCGGCTTCGTGGTGGTGATGGCGTCGATCGGCCTGGTCAGCTTCGCGGCCGGCCTGGTGTTCCTGATGCTCGGCGCCTGGCCGGTGTTCGGCTTCTTCGGCCTCGACGTGCTGCTGGTCTATTGGGCGTTCCGCGCCAACTACCGCAGCGCCGCCGCCTACGAGCAGGTGACGGTGACGGCGAGCGCGCTGATCGTGCGCAAGGTGAGCGCCCGCGGCCAGGTGCAGGAGTGGACGTTCAATCCCGCCTGGGTGCGGCTCGACCGCGAGGTCGACGACGAGTTCGGGCTGCAGCGGCTGGACGTGATCTCGCGGGGACAGCGGCTGCCGGTGGCCGGCCTGTTGGGACCCTCCGAACGGGAGGATTTCGCCGCCGCGCTGGCGG
This sequence comes from Xanthobacteraceae bacterium, assembly GCA_036402635.1. GTDB lineage: Bacteria > Pseudomonadota > Alphaproteobacteria > Rhizobiales > Xanthobacteraceae > DASWSO01. The sequence continues at coordinate 3,379 of DASWSO010000324.1, read as the reverse complement.
CCGCCATCGGCGAGGCGAAGCGCGGCCCGACCCGCACGGTATTCGGTTGAGACAGGCCAGAAAGCGGGTGGTTGCGCGCCCCGGCAGCCGCTAAGTCGGACGCATGTTCATGACCCGCGAGGATCCCATGCTCTCGCCCGACCGCATCACCGAAAGCTTCCGCCCGCCGACCGCGCCGGTCGACTACGACATCGTGCGCCGCGCCATCGCCTACATCTCGGAGCACTGGCGCGCGCAGCCGGACATCGACGCGATCGCGTTCGCGGCCGGCGTCGACGCGACCGAACTGCATCACCTGTTCCGGCGCTGGGCCGGGCTGACGCCGAAGGCGTTCCTGCAGGCCATCACGCTCGACCATGCGCGCCGGCTGCTGCGCGACTCGGCGAGCGTGCTCGACGCCTCCTATGAGGTCGGGCTCTCGGGGCCGGGCCGCCTGCACGACCTGTTCGTCACCCACGAATCGATGTCGCCCGGCGAATGGAAGTCCGGCGGCCAGGGGCTGGTGATCAGCTACGGGTTCCACCCCTCCCCGTTCGGCACCGCGCTGGTGATGACCAGCCCGCGCGGCCTGTGCGGACTCGCGTTCGCGGATGCCGGCGAGGAAGCGGCCGCACTCGCCGACATGCGGCGGCGCTGGCCGCAGGCCGAGTGCGTCGAGGACTATGCCGGAACCGAGGCGGTGGCGCGGCGCATCTTCGAGGCGCAGCTGTGGAAGCCGGACCAGCCGCTGCGGGTGGTGTTCATCGGCACCGATTTCGAGGTCCGGGTGTGGGAAACGCTGCTGCGCATCCCGCTCGGCCGCGCCATCAGCTACTCCGACATCGCGGCGCGGCTCGGCAGCCCGAAGGCTTCGCGTGCCGTCGGTGCGGCGGTCGGCCGCAACCCGGTCTCGTTCGTGGTGCCATGCCACCGCGTGCTGGGCCGCTCCGGCGACCTCTGCGGCTACCACTGGGGGTTGACGCGCAAGCGCGCCATGCTGGGCTGGGAAGCCGGCCGCCTGCTGGCGAATTAAGCCCGAAAGTTCCGCCGCCAGCACCGTTTTTCGGACATTTGTCAGGTCGGAAACGGCGTTGCCGGCGGCCCCAATCCGCGGAACGTCCGGCGACCGACCCCGTTGTCTCCTGGTGAGGCTTCCGTTCGCACCCTTGATGGCAGGAGACACCCGATGAAGCGCGAAACCCTTTCCCTCGCCTTTGCCCTGGCGCTGTTCGCCGCCCCGGCCCTTGCGCAGTCCAACAGCCCAGCCGGCACCGGCGGCGGAGCGGGCGGGGAATCCGGCGCAGGCGCGGCGGCGCGCTCGCAGCAGGGCGGGCCGGCAGCGGCAGGCGCCAGCGGCGTCAACGCCAATACCGGCGCCAATACCGGCGCCTCCACGGGCGGCAGCTCGACGGTGCCGATGAACAACGCCACCGGCGGCGGCAGTTCGAAGGCCGGTACCGGCGGCGGCAGCGGCGGCGAGAGCGGTTCGGCCGCGACCACCGACAAGACGCCGAGCCCGCGCGGCGACGCCTCGACCCCGGCCGGCAAGTAAGCAGAGTTCGTGAGCGAGGACCGCACCTGCCGCAAGGCGGGTGCGGTTTTCTTTACGGAAGGCTGAGCGCGTCGGTCAGGCCGCGAGGTCGAGCTTCGACGCCACCGTCGAATCCTCATTGAGCCGATAAATCATCGGCACCCCGGTCCCGAGGTTGAGCTTGAGGATCGACTCGGTCGTGTGCCGGTCGAGCACCATCGCCAGCGCGCGCAGCGAATTGCCGTGCGCGGCGACCAGCACCCGTTGGCCGCGCAGCACGCGGGGCAAAATCTCCTGGATGTAATAGGGCAGCACGCGCGCGGCGGTGTCCTTCAGGCTCTCGCCGCCCGGCGGTGCCACATCGTAAGAGCGGCGCCAGATGTGCACCTGCTCGTCGCCCCACTTCTTGCGCGCGTCGTCCTTGTTGAGGCCGACCAGCTCGCCATAGTCACGCTCGTTCAGCGCCGGGTCGCGCACGACCGGCAGATCGGTTTGGCCGAGCTCCTGCAGCATGATGTCGAGCGTGCGCTGCGCGCGTTTCAGCCCGGACGTAAAGGCGACGTCGAAGCGCAGTCCCTGCGCCTTCAGCTTGCGGCCGGCCGCGCGCGCCTCCTCGACACCCTTTTCGGTGAGGTCGACGTCGTGCCAGCCGGTGAACAGGTTCTGCAGGTTCCATTCGCTCTGGCCGTGGCGCACCAGCACGAGAAGGCGGTCGGACATTCAATGTTTCCCTTGGTTGTTTTCGCTGGGGGGCTCCGCAGCAGCTCAGAAATCCTTGAGGCTCAGCACGTCGGCCATCGCGTACAGGCCGGGCGGCTTGCCGCGCGCCCACAGCGTGGCGTGCAGCGCACCGCGCGCGAAGATCATGCGGTCCTCGGCCTTGTGGGCAAGCTCGATGCGCTCGGCCGGGCCGGCGAAGATGACGCTGTGCTCGCCGACCACGGTGCCGCCGCGCAAGGCCGCGAACCCGATATCGCCGGCGCGCCGCGCGCCGGTGTGGCCGTCGCGCGAGCGCACCGAACGGTCGCCGAGCGCGATGCCGCGGCCTTTCGCCGCCGCCTCGCCGAGCAGCAGCGCGGTGCCGGACGGCGCATCGATCTTCTTGTTGTGATGCATCTCGACCACCTCGATGTCGAAGCTCTCATCGAGCGTCGCGGCGACGCGCTGCACCAGCGCGGCCAATAGATTCACGCCGAGGCTCATATTGCCGGACTTGACGATCACGGCTTGGCGCGCCGCCGCGGCGATCCTGGCCTCGTCGGCGGCGCTGAAGCCGGTGGTGCCGATCACATGGATGCGCCCGGCCTTGGCGGCCGCTTCGGCCAGCGCCACGCTGGCGGCCGGAATGGTGAAATCGATCACCGCGTCGGCGTCGCGCAACGCCGCCGCGGCGTCGCTCGTCACCGTGACGCCGCTCGGCGCCGTGCCGGCGAGCGCGCCGGCATCCTGCCCGAGCATCGGCGACGAGGCGGGTTCCAGCGCGCCCGTCACCGTCAGGCCCGGCATATCGGAGATGGCGCGCACCAGCGTGCGGCCCATGCGTCCGCCGGCTCCGGCAATCACCACACGCATCGCGGACATCGACCAGGGCTCCGTTCGCGCCCGCTATAGCGCGCGCGGCGTCGGGCGGGAAGCCGACCTCAGGCGCCGGCCGGCTGCGGGCCGTCGTAGCCTTCGATCACCAGGATTTCGCCGACGGAGCGACCCTGCCGCAGCTGCATCGCACGGGCATATTCGGGCGAGCGGTAGCAGGCGAGCGCGGTGTCGTAGTCCTTGAACTCGATCACGACGTTGCGGGAACGGCTCTGCCCTTCCACCGCTTCGGAGCGGCCTCCGCGCACCAGGAAACGCGCGCCGTACTTGCCGAAC
>DASWSO010000323.1:0-2928 GCA_036402635.1 Xanthobacteraceae bacterium | reverse complement strand
CACTTCTGGTTTGCCGCCTTGATGGTGGTGGCGGTGCCGGGCCTGCTCGCCTACGTGTTCGGCTGGCTCGCGTTCCGCAGCCGCGTCACCGGCGTCTACCTCTCGATCATCACGCAGGCGCTGACGTTTGCGCTGATGCTCGGCTTCTTCCGCAACAATTTCGGCTTCGGCGGCAACAACGGCCTCACCGACTTCAAGGACATTCTGGGCTTCAACGTGCAGGCGCAGGGCACGCGCGCGGCGCTGTTCGCGCTCTCGTGCCTGGCGCTCGCGCTCGGCTTCCTGATCTGCCGCGCCATCATCACGTCGAAGCTCGGCAAGGTGCTGGTGGCGATCCGTGACGCGGAATCGCGCACGCGCTTCCTCGGCTACCGGGTCGAACGCTACAAGGTGTTCGTGTTCACGCTTTCCGCCTGCATGGCGGGCGTCGCCGGTGCGCTCTACGTCCCGCAGGTCGGCATCATCAATCCCGGCGAGTTCGCGCCGGCGAACTCGATCGAGGCGGTGATTTGGGTCGCGGTCGGCGGCCGCGGCACGCTGATCGGCCCGGTGCTCGGCGCCGTGCTGGTGAACTACGCCAAGACCACCTTCACCACCGGCGCACTGGCGCCATACTGGCTGTTTCTGCTCGGTGGGCTGTTCGTCGGCGTCACGCTGCTGCTGCCGCGCGGCATCATCGGCACGCTGCGGCATTGGACCGGCCGGCGACGCGAGCTTGACAACGGCGGCGCGGTGCCGCTCGCCAACCCGCAGCCGGCGGAGTGAGACGATGGAACTGCGCACCACCTCGGCGCTGCTCTACCTCGACGCCGTCACGGTCTCGTTCGACGGCTTCCGCGCGCTCAACAACCTTTCGCTCGCGGTCGAGCCCGGCGAGATGCGCGCCATCATCGGGCCGAACGGCGCCGGCAAGACCACGATGATGGACGTGATCACCGGCAAGACCCGCCCGGACACGGGCGACGTCTATTTCGACGGCGCGTTCGACCTCTCCAAGCTCGACGAAGCCGAGATCGCCGAGCTCGGGATCGGCCGCAAGTTCCAGAAGCCGACGGTGTTCGAGATGCACACCGTGGAGGACAATCTGCGGCTCGCCGACAAGGCCGACCGCAGCCCGCGCGCGACCTTCTTCTGGCGCGACAGCGCCGAGGAATCCGCGCGCATCGACCGCATCCTCGATACCGTGCGGCTGCGATCGCTGCGCGACCGCCTCGCCGGCAGCCTCTCGCACGGGCAGAAGCAGTGGCTCGAGATCGGCATGCTGCTGGCGCAGCGGCCGAAGCTGCTGCTGGTCGACGAGCCGGTCGCCGGCATGACCGACGCCGAGACGCTGCAGACCGCCGAGCTTCTGCGCGAGATCAACCGCGACCGCAGCATCGTGGTGGTCGAGCACGACATGGCGTTCGTGCGCGAGCTCGGCGTCAAAGTCACGGTGCTGCACGAAGGCTCGGTGATCGCCGAGGGCTCGATCGACCAGGTCTCGGCGAACGAGCGCGTGATCGAGGTGTATTTGGGACGGTAGCGAATGGTGAGCAGCGAATAGCGCAAGATTCTTGTCAGGCCGCGACTCCCGCAACCACTCACCACTCGCCACTCGCTATTCGCTATCCACCGGATGGAAACAGCATGCTCGAAGCCAGATCGATCGACCTGCACTACGGCGCCGCGCGGGCGCTGCGCGGCATCTCGCTGCAGGCGGAGCCCGGCAAGATCACCTGCGTGCTCGGCCGCAACGGCGTCGGGAAGACCAGCCTGTTGCGCGCGCTCACCGGGCATCATCCGGTCAGCGGCGGCGAGATCGTCTGGAACGGCGCCGACATCACCAGGCTGGCGCCGTATGAGCGGGCGCGCCGCGGCATCGCCTACGTGCCGCAGGGGCGCGACATCTTCCCGCTGCTGACGGTGGAGGAGAACCTTGAGACCGGCTTCGCGCCGTTGAAGCGCTCGCAGCGTCGCGTGCCGAAGGAGGTGTTCGAGCTGTTTCCGGTGCTCAAGTCGATGCTGCGGCGGCGGGGCGGCGACCTTTCGGGCGGCCAGCAGCAGCAGCTCGCCATCGGCCGCGCGCTGGTGATGCAGCCGCGGCTGCTGCTGCTCGACGAGCCGACCGAAGGCATCCAGCCCTCGATCATCAAGGATATCGGCCGCGCCATTCTCTACCTGCGCGACGTCGGCCGCATGGCGATCGTGCTGGTCGAGCAGTATTTCGATTTCGCCCATGAGCTCGGCGACCGCTTCGCCGTGATGGACCGCGGCGCCGTCGTCTACGCCTGCAGCCGCGACGACATGGACGAAGGTGCTCTGCGCCGCGCGTTGGCGTTGTGATCCGCCCCTTGCCATGCCGGCATGCCGGATGATCCATTGCGGTCTGGATCGCCGGAGCCCGTCGTGAGCGCAGCCGAGGCCGCACAGGCCGCCACCTTCGACGCCAACCGCGCCCGCGGAAGCGTCGCTCTCGAAGTTTCCGCCGTGCATGGCCGCACGCGCCGCATGCGCGTGTTCGAGGATGGATCGCTGCGCGTGCGGTTTCCCAATTGCGGCGACGGCGCGCTGGAAGCCGTGACGGTGAACACCGCCGGCGGCATCGCCGGTGGCGATCGCTTCGGCTTCGCGGCGTCGGTCGGGGAGGGCGCCGCGCTCAGCGTCACCACCGCGGCCGCGGAGAAGGTCTACCGCTCGCTCGGCGCGGATGCATGCGTCGACGTGCGACTCGACGTGGCGAACGGAGGGCGGCTCACCTGGGTGCCGCAGGAGACGATCCTGTTCGACCGCGCACGGCTTCGCCGCTCGTTCGAGGCGGATCTGGCGGCGGATGCGAGCGTGCTGCTGGCGGAGGCGATCGTATTCGGCCGTGCCGCCATGGGCGAGGTGGTCGAACAGGCGCGGGTGATCGACCGCTGGCGCGTGCGCCGCGCCGGGCGCCTGATCTTC
>DASWSO010000322.1:0-6345 GCA_036402635.1 Xanthobacteraceae bacterium | reverse complement strand
GGGTCGTGCTCGCCGACTGGGGCATCTGGTCGTACTTGGTGATGCTGTTCGAGCGCCGCGCCGACGGCAGCTTCAAGCACCCGCACGAATACCGCAAGAACGCGCTCGCCACCTTCAGCACCCACGACCTGCCGACCTTTCCGGGCTGGCAGAGCGGCCATGACCTGCGCGTCAAGCGCGGGCTCGGCCTCGATCCCGGCGAGACCGACGAGGAGCGCGAGCGGGCGCGCGCCTTGCTCAAGCAGCTGATGCAGGAATGCGCGCTAGGCCACGCGGGCGATCCGACCTACCTCGACGTGATCCGCTTTCTGGCCCGCACACAAAGCCGCCTGATGATCGTCTCGATCGAGGACGTGTTCGGCATTCTCGACCAGCCCAACATCCCGGGCACGATGCTGGAGCATCCGAACTGGCGGCGCCGGCTGCCGGTCGCGCTGGAAGATTTTAACCAGCACAAAGGCTTACGTGCGGTGGCTGAGGCGCTGCGGGAGGAACACCGCAGCGTGCCGTGAGGCGCGTCAGAGCGCCACGCCGCCGTCGACCACCACGGTCTGTCCGGTGATCATCGACGTTCCCACGCACAGAAACAGCATGGTCTCGGCAATGTCCTGCGGCGTGCAGGCGCGCCGCAGCGGCGTCCGATCGATGAAGGCGTCCTTGCGGTCCTGCGGCCAGGTGTTGGTCCACTCGGTGTCGACGAAGCCGGGCGCGACCGCGTTCACCCGCACTTCCGGCGCCAACGCGCGGGCGAGATTGCGGGTCATGTTGATCAGCGCGGCCTTGCTGGCGCCGTAAGCCATGCTGCTGCCGACCGAGCTCAATCCGGCAATCGACGCCGTGCTCACCACCGAACCGCGGGCCGCGCGTAGCGCGCCGGCCGCCGCATGCGTGCAGCGGAACGGCCCCAGCAGGTTGGTGTGCAGGATCGCGGCCCAGAATTCCTCGGTCATGCGGTCGAGGTCGGAGAGCGGGATCGGCTCTTTGGTGGCCGAGATGCCGGCATTGTTGACCAGGCAGTCGAGCCGGCCGAGCGCCTTCACCGCCTCGCCGACCATGCGCTCCGCATCGCCGGCCTTGGACACGTCGCCCGGCGCGCTGATCACGTCGTAGCCGGCCGTGCGCAGCCGCTCGACCTGTCCGGTGCCGCGCGCGTCACCCGGCAGATGATTGATCGCGACGCGGGCGCCGCAGCGCGCGAACGCCTCCGCGGTCGCGAGCCCGATGCCCGACGCCGCGCCGGTGACCAGCGCGGTCGTTCCGGCGAGGTCGGCTTGAAACGGCTTGTACGGCATGATGTCCCCCCTGCCCCGGCTACGACCCGGGACCGCCATCAAACCATTCCGATCCGGCCCGGTAAACGGGCTGGACCGGCTTAAGCTGAGTGGGGACTTAGCGGCGCGTCGCTAGGCGTTGCGTTCGGGCGCGGCGCCACCGTTGCTCTCGGCCTCGCGCGGCTTGCCCATCAGCGCCGGCTGGAACAGCACGGCCGCCGCCAGTGTGGAAACGAGCGACATCGCCAGCAGCTTGCCCATGCTCGATGTGCCCGGGTGGCTGGAGAGCCAGAGGCTGCCGAACGCGGTCGCGGTGGTCAGCGCGCTCCAGATCACCGCACGCGTGAGGCTCGACTGCAGGAGGTCGGTCTGCCCGGCGCGCCAGGCCGTGATGTAGTAGATCTTGAAGGCGACGCCGACCCCGAGCAGCAGCGGCAGCGCGACGATGTTGGCGAAGTTCAGCGGCATCCCGATCAGCACGCAGAATTCGAGCGTCACGACGCCGGCGAGCAGCAGCGGGATCAGCGTGAGCAGCACGTCGCCGAAGCGCCTGAGCACGATCCACAACAGCACCGCGATCGACAGCAGCGCCCAGATGCCGGCGTGCACGAAGGCCTTCACAACGGTGTTGCCCGATTCGAGGATCGAGATCGGCCCGCCGACCGCGGTCGGGAACGCCTTCTGAACCGCGAGCGCGAAGGCGCGCAGTGCTTCGGTATCGTTCGGGTCGCCCTTCGGCGAGGCTTCCACGCGCGCGCGCCCGTCCTGCCCCACCCAATCCTCTCGCAGGTCCTGCGGCAGCGTCTCCAGGCTCACCGGCTGCGCATGTAAAAGGTTCTGCAGCTGGTTCAGCGAGGTCTTCAGCGGCCGCACGAACACCGGCTCGACCATGTCGCGCATCGCCTTGTCGGCCTTGGCGAGCTTGCTCATGACGGCGGCAAGCCGATTGCCGGCCTCGGCGCCGGGTCCCTTGCGGGTCGACGCGACCTTGGCCAGTTGCTCCGCGGTGCCGGTCAGCTCGCCAACGTTTTCCTCGTCGGTGGGCGGCGCGACCACCGCCTCCGGCTTGAACGAGGGCTCCAGCTCCTTCTCCATCGCCCGGATGGCGGCAAGCTTCGGCTCCTGGTCGGCGGGCACGAAGCTGTACAGCGACATCGTGCGCGACACTTCCGGCAGCTTGCTCAGGCGCTCGGCGGCGGGCGGCACGTCGTCGAGCTTCGGCACCACCACGTTGACCGAGTTGATCCCCATGTTCGGGTCGTTGCGCAGCTCCAGCAGCGTGGAGACAGATTCCACCTTGGGATTGCGCAGGTTCAGCGGATTGAAATCGAAATGCAGGAAGTACAAGAGCGGCAGGCCGGCGATCACCACCACGGCAGTGCCGACCAGCACGCCGATGCGGTGGCGCTCCAGGAAGCGGTCGACCGGAGCGAGCGCGCGATAGCCGACCTCCTCCGGCTCGCCAGGCGGGTTCAACACCGTCAACAGCGCCGGCAGCAGCGTCACGCTGGTGAGGTAGGCGATCAGCATGCCGAAGCCGGCGATCAGGCCGAGTTCGGAAACGCCTTTGTATTCGGTCGGGAGGAACGACAGGAACCCGGCCGCGACCGCAGCGGCGGCGAGCGTCAACGGCAGCCCGATGTCCTCGGCGGTCTTCACCAGCGCGGCGCGCAGATCGCCGACCTCGTAGCGCATCGAGCGGTAGCGGACGGCGAACTGGATGCCGAAATCGACGCCGAGCCCGACGAACAACACCGCGAACGCGACCGAGATCAGATTGAGCGCGCCGACCATCAGCAGGCCGAGCGCGGCCGTGATGGCGAGGCCCACCACCATGTTGAAGAACACCGCCAGGATGATGCGGAACGAGCGCAGCGCGAGCCACAGGATCAGCAGCACGATCAGCACGGTGACGACCGCGTTGAGCATCGCGCCTTCCTGCACGGTGGCGAACTCCTCGTCCGCGATCGCAACCGGTCCGGTCAGCCGTACGCGCGCGTTGTAGTCCTTGGCCAGGGCGAGGTCCGCGGCGGCCTTGCGGATGTAGTCGCTCGCCGCCCTGCCGGGCTCCAGTGCCGCGAAGTCGAGCACCGGGCGCACATCGATGAAGCGCCGCAGGTCCTTGGCCTCCGGCGGCCCGTTGACCAGCGCGTACCAGGAGAACACCGCCGGCTTGCCGGCCATCACATTCTCGATCGTTTCGGCGGCGCTGTTGAGCGTCCGCGTCATCTTGTCGAGCTCGAGCATACCGCGCTCGACGCCGGTCAAGGCGAAGGACAGCGCCTGGCCCAACCCGCGCAAGGTCGGGTCGGTGGCCAGCACGTCGATCAGCGGCTGCGCCTCGCCAAGGCTCTTGGCGGTGCGTTCCACCTCGTCAGTGGGCAGGAACAGCAGCCCGTTCTTCTCGAAGAATTCACCCGCGTCAGGCTGCCGCACCGCCCGGAACAGGTCCTTGCGCTCGGCCAGGCGCCGCGCCAGCGCCGCACTCGCCTCGGTGGCGAGCTCGTGGGTCGGCGCGTCGACGACCACCAGGATCGAATCGTAGCGGCCCGGGAACGCCTTCTCGAAGTCGGCCTCACGCTGGCGCCAGTCCAGCTTATCGGAAATTAGCTTGTTGATGTCGGTATTTATCTTGAAATGTTGAGCCGTATACAGAGCCGACAGCAGCGCCACCAGGAGGGACAGGCCGATGATCGTCCAGGGATAGCGCGTGCAAGCGGCGACAAGTTTGACGATGGTGGATTTGAGCATCTCGATCTTGCGGTCTGAGAACGATAGGCCGACCGGCGGCGGTCGCCTGACAAAAGCCGGCCAGCAGATCAAGCGGCCGGAGCGAACGCCGACAGGGCATCGCCGGAAACGATGAATGTCGAAGTTTATTGCAGTGCGAAGCTTTTCCTCCCATCATTGCGGCCGCAGCAAGGCGAGGAAATCCGAAAATCCGGAGCCAGCCTGCACGTGGGGCCTGGACGTGCCATCGCAAGGGGCAATCCTCCGCCTGGAACGCGGGAACCGCGCCGTTCCGGGATGGCTGCCTTGCGCCGGTGCCCCCTGGGCTTGTAGGCCCAGGCCGGCTACAAGGGCGGTTGCATGATGGTCCGGGATATGTTTATCGACCGGGATAGCCCGGCGCCATATGGGTCCGGATCGAGGGGAATCGCGGTCGCCAAGCCGTCCGACGGGACGGCGGCGGGCCGCGGCATCGTTTCATGCATCGCGCGAGCAGCCGGCCCAGCAGGCCGCGGCGGGGCGCTGCACAACGGCACAAGGTCGCTGACGAGATGAAAATCTATCTGGCCCAGCCGCGGGGTTTCTGCGCCGGCGTGGTACGCGCGATCGAGATCGTGGAGCGGGCGCTCGAGAAGTACGGCCCCCCGGTCTACGTGCGTCACGAAATCGTGCATAACAAGCACGTGGTGGAGAGCCTCAAGGCGAAGGGCGCGGTCTTCGTCGAGGAACTATCCGAAGTCCCGCCCAACGCCGTGACGGTGTTCAGCGCGCACGGCGTTGCCCGCAGCGTCGAGGAGGAGGCGGCCGCCCGCAACCTGCCGGTGCTCAACGCCACCTGCCCGCTGGTCACCAAGGTGCACAACCAGGGCAAGCGCTACGTCGCCTCCGGCCGCGTGCTGATCCTGATCGGCCATGCCGGCCATCCCGAGGTGGAAGGCACCATGGGCCAGATCACCGGGCCGGTGGTGCTGGTGCAGAGCGAGCGCGAGGTCGAGGCGCTCGACATCCCGACCGACACGCCGGTCGCCTACATCACCCAGACGACGTTGAGCGTCGACGACACCCGCGGCATCATCGCGGCGCTGCAGCGCCGGTTCACCAACATCGTCGGGCCGGAGACGCGCGACATCTGCTACGCCACGCAGAACCGCCAGTCGGCGGTGCGCGAATTGAGCGAAGTCGCCGACGTGATCCTGGTGGTCGGCGCCAAGAACAGCTCCAACTCCAACCGGCTGCGCGAGATCGGCACCGAAGCCGGCGTGCCCAGCTACCTCATCGCCGATGGCAGCGAGCTGCGCTCCGAGTGGGTGCAGGGCAAGAACGTCATCGGCATCACCGCCGGCGCCTCGGCGCCGGAAGTTCTGGTCGAGGACGTGATCGAAGCGCTGCGGCGCCTCGGCCCGGTCGAGGTATCGACCCTGCCGGGCCGCGAGGAGCGTATCCAGTTCCGGCTGCCGGCCGAACTGGTCGCGGTCTGAACGCGCGCGCCGTCCGCGAAGCCAACAACGAGAAAGCAGTCAGTATGCAGGTCCCCTTCCTCAAAGAGCTGCGCATCGGCGCCTACCTGGTGAAGCAGAAGCTGCTCGGGCGCGAGCGCTACCCGCTCGTGCTGATGCTGGAGCCGCTGTTTCGCTGTAACCTCGCCTGCGCCGGCTGCGGCAAGATCGATTACCCGGATACGATCCTGAACCAGCGGCTGTCGGTGAAGGACTGCCTCGACGCGGTCGACGAGTGCGGCGCGCCGATGGTGGCGATCCCGGGCGGCGAGCCGCTGCTGCACAAGGAGATCGGCGAGATCGTCAAGGGCATCGTCTCCCGCAAGAAGTTCGTCTCGCTGTGCACCAACGCGCTGCTGCTGGAGAAGAAGCTGCACCTGTTCGAGCCGTCGCCGTACCTGTTCTTCTCGGTGCATCTCGACGGGCTGAAGGACCACCACGACCGCTCGGTGTGCCAGGACGGCGTCTACGACCGCGCCGTCTCGGCGATCAAGGCCGCCAAGGCCAAGGGCTTCACCGTCAACGTCAACGCCACCATTTTCGACAACCATCCGGCCGAGGACATCGCCAAGTTCCTCGACATGGCGACCGAGATGGGCGTCGGCGTTTCCATCTCGCCCGGCTATGCCTACGAGCGCGCGCCCGACCAGCAGCACTTCCTCGCCCGCCGCAAGACCAACGAGCTGTTCCGTAAGGTGTTCGAGTACGGCAAGGGCAAGAAGTGGCAGCTGATGCACTCGACGCTGTTCCTCGACTTCCTGGCCGGCAACCAGACCTACCACTGCACGCCGTGGGGCATGCCAACCCGCAACGTGTTCGGCTGGCAGAAGCCCTGCTACCTGCTGGGC
>DASWSO010000321.1:0-4721 GCA_036402635.1 Xanthobacteraceae bacterium | reverse complement strand
GCTGAATGCGGAGAGGCCGCCTGCGGGCGGCCTCTTTGTTTTCGCTTCGCTGTCTAGGGTCGGTCTGCAAGGGCCGTCATGCCGGGCCCTGTCCCCGCGCATCCACGTCTGACTTCGTACTTTGACCGGAGGCGACAACGTGGGTGGCCGAGAAGTCCGGCCACGACGGATATCAATTCACGATCCAGCCGCCGGCGTTCTCGCGCGCGCGGTCGCGCTCCATTTGGAACACCGCGGCGGCGGGGCGGCTGAACACTTCCTCGCCGTCCACCGTCATCGCCCGCACGGTGCAGCGGCGCCAGTCGCCGACCTCGATCTCCTCGGAACGCAGGAAAAGCTCGGCGACGAAGCGCAGCGCGTATTCGTCGACGAGATCGGGATCCGCCACCTGGACCCGCTCGAGCCGCCAGACGGTGGTGCCTTCCTCCATCTCGAAATCGTAGCAAGGCATGACAATCCTCACATAAACGCGCCACCGCATCATCATACAAAACTGTGACCGGCGTCGGGCGGTTCCGGCGGGTGCCGCCTTGCCCCCCCTTCACTTCTTCTCGACTGCGTTACATGTCCGACTTGTGCTGCAGCTGTCGTGCCATCCGCGGAACGGCTCGGATGCGGCAGCGTTGTCGCCGGCAATACATTTTTCCCAGTCATCGGACGCGATTGCGGCCACATCGGAGTACGTGAAACGGCATGTGCGGCTTGTGCGGCGAATTGAGCTTCGGCAAGGCACCGGACCTGCAGGCGCTGCAGGCAATGGCGGACGCGATGCGGGCGCGGGGGCCGGACGGCGCCGGCTTCTTCGCGCACGACACCGTCGCGCTGGCGCACCGGCGGCTGAGCATTCTGGACCTTGCGCCGACCTCGGCGCAGCCGATGCTCGATCCGGAGCTCGGGCTCGGGATCGCGTTCAACGGCTGCATCTATAATTTCCGTGAGCTGCGCGACGAGTTGCGCGCCAAGGGCTACCGCTTCTTCTCCAGCGGCGACACCGAAGTCATCCTCAAGGCGTATCACGCCTGGGGCGCCGACTGCGTCAAACGCTTCTACGGCATGTTCGCGTTCGCGCTGTGGGAGCGCGACAGCGGCCGCCTCGTGCTGGCGCGCGACCGGCTCGGCATCAAGCCGCTCTATTATGTCGATAAGCCGGACGGCCTGCGCTTCGCGTCGACGCTGCCGGCGCTGCTCGCCGGCGGCGGCGTCGACACCGCGATCGATCCGGCCGCGCTGCATCATTACATGTCGCTGCACGCGCTGGTGCCGGCGCCGCTCACCATCCTCAAAGGCGTGCGCAAGCTCGCGCCGGCGACCATCATGATTGTGGAGCCGGACGGCGCGCGCCGCGAAAGCACCTATTGGGACCTGCAGGTCGGCACCCGCGCGGAGGACCGCGCGCTGAGCCCCGATGAGTGGCGCGACGCCGTGCTCGACGCGATGACGCGCGCCGTGGAGCGCCGCCGCGTCGCCGACGTGCCGGTCGGGGTGCTCTTGTCCGGCGGTCTCGACAGCTCGCTGATCGTCGGCCTGCTGGCGCGCAGCGGACAGACCGGGCTCAACACGTTCTCGATCGGCTTCGAGAGCATCGGCGGCGTCGAAGGCGACGAGTTCCGTTACTCCGACATCATCGCGAGGGAGTTCGGCACCGAGCACCACCGCATCCGCATCGACCGCTCGCGCGCGCTCGGCGCGCTGCCGGGCGCGGTCGCGGCCATGTCGGAGCCGATGATGAGCCACGACACGGTCGCGTTCTATCTCTTGTCGGAAGAAGTCGCGAAGCACGTGAAGGTGGTGCAGAGCGGGCAGGGCGCCGACGAAGTGTTCGGCGGCTATCACTGGTACCCGCCGCTGATGCAGTCGAACGACGCGGTCGGCGATTACGCGCGGCTCTACTTCGACCGCGATCACGACGAGATGCGCCAGGTGCTGGCGCCGGACTATATGAACGGCGACTACAGCCGCGAATTCGTCGAGACGTTCTTCGCGCAGAGCAGGGCGTCGGCGCCGATTGACAAGGTGCTGCAGATCGACGCCGAGATCATGCTGGTGGACGATCCGGTCAAGCGGGTCGACAACATGACGATGGCGTGGGGCCTGGAGGCGCGGGTGCCGTTCCTCGACCACGAGGTGGTGGAGCTGGCGGCGCGCATTCCGGCCGACCTGAAAGTGCGGGGCGGCGGCAAATACATCCTCAAGGAGGCGGCCCGCCACGTGATACCGGCCGACGTGATCGACCGTCCGAAAGGCTACTTCCCGGTGCCGGCGCTGAAGTTCATCCGCGGGCCCTTCCTCGACCTGGTGCGCGACGTGCTGGACGATCCGCGCGCACGCCAACGCGGCCTGTTCAATCGCGCCTATGTGGATCGGCTGCTGGCGAACCCCGAGGGCGAGCTGACGCCGAAGGGCAATTCCAAGCTCTGGCAGGTGGCGCTGTTGGAATACTGGCTGCAGACCCATGGAATCTGACGCATCCGTGATGCGCTCGGCCCGCCCGCCGGCGCGCAAGCGCACGGGCGCGGCGCCCGCCGGCGACTTCACCTTCGGGATCGAGGAGGAGTACTTCCTCGCCGACGCCGAGACGCTGCAGATGGCGACCGAGACGCCGGACGACCTGTTCGGCGCCGTCGCGGCCGGCATGCCGGGGCGCATCTCGCGCGAGTTCCTGCAGGCGCAAGCCGAAGTGGCGACGCAGCCGCAGGCGAGCGCCGCCAAGGCGCGCGCCGAGCTGATCGGCCTGCGCCAGACCGCGGCCGCCGCTGCGGCGCAGCACGGCCTCGCCATCATGGCCTGCGGCACCCACCCGACCGGCCGCTGGCCGGAGGTCGTGCAGACCCCGAAGCGGCGCTACGACGTCGTCATGGACCAGCTGCAGATGATCGGGCAGCGCAACCTCCTGTGCGGCATGCACGTGCATGTCGAGTTGCCGGACCCGCGCCGCCGGGTCGACGTGATGACGCGGATGCTGCCCTACATCCCGCTCTTCCTGGCGCTCTCCACCTCCTCGCCGTTCTGGCAGTCGCACCTCACCGGGCTGAAGGGCTACCGGCTCGCGGCCTACGACGAATTGCCGCGCACAGGCCTGCCGGAGCTGTTCCGCAGCGCCCGCGAATACGAGCGCTACGTCGCCGCCATGGTGAAAGCCGGCGCCATCCAGGACGCAAGCCACATCTGGTGGGCGATCCGCATCTCGCCAAAGTACCCGACGCTGGAGCTGCGCGCGCCCGACTGCTGCACCCGCGTGCGCGACGCGCTGGCGATCGCCTCGCTGTTTCGCTGCCTGGTGCGCCGGCTCTACCGCGATCCGGAGCACAATGCCGGCATCGACGTGGTCGCCCGCTCGATCGCGGTGGAAAACAAGTGGCGGGCGCAGCGCTACGGCGCGGAGACGACCTTCGTCACCGCCGAAGGCCCGCTCGGCGTCGGCGAATTTCTGGAGCGGGCGCTCGAATTGACGGTTGACGACGCCGAGGCGCTGAATTGTGCCGTAGAAATATCCAATTGCCGCGCGATTCTGGCCGAAGGGACCTCCGCCGACGTGCAGCTGAGTCGCTTCTTCGAGCGCGAGCCGCAGGACGGAAGCGAAGGGGCCCTGCGCGCGGTGAACCAGTGGATCGCCGCCGCCACGCTCGAGACCTGAACCCGCGCTGACGAAGCCAGGCGCGCCGGAGCCGCCGAATGTGCCGATGGATCGCCTATCGCGGGGAGCAGGTCGCGCTCGAGCATTACGTCACCGAGCCCGAGCACTCGCTGATCACCCAGAGCATCCGCGCCCTGGAGGCGACCGCCGCCACCAACGGCGACGGCTTCGGCCTCGGCTGGTACGGCGAGCATCCGGAGCCCGGCCTCTACCGTGAGGTGCGCCCGGCCTGGTCGGACGAGAATCTGCGCTACCTCTGCCGCCATATCCGCTCGCACCTGTTTTTCGCCCATGTGCGCGCCGCCACCGGCACCCCGATCACGCGGCCGAACTGCCATCCGTTCGCCTGCGGGCGCTGGATGTTCATGCACAACGGCTTCATCGGCAGCTGGTCGCGCCTGCGCCGGCAGGTGGAGGCGCTGATCCCGGACGCGCTCTACCCGTCCCGCATCGGCACCACCGATTCCGAGGCGGTCTTTCTCGCCATGCTGGGCGCCGGGCTGCAGCAGGACCCGATCGGCGCCACCGCCCGCACGCTCGAGAAGCTCACCACGCTGGTCGACCGCGACGGCAAGGGCGAGCGGCTGCGCTTCACCGCCGCGCTCGCCAACGGCTCGGAGATCTACGCCTTCCGCTATGCGGTGAACGACGCCGCCAACACGCTCTACTACCAGACCACCCACAAGGGCACGGTGATCGTCTCCGAGCCGCTCGACCGCGACCGCGACCAGTGGCACGCAGTGCCGGAGAACCACGTGGTGGTGGCGCGCCCCGGCGCGCCGGCCGAGGTGCTGCCGTTCCTGCAGGCCGCGCAAGCGGCGGCGGAGTAGGCTCCGGGGTCCTTAGCTTGCGCGAGGACGACACCCGGAGCGATCACGCGTCAGCGGAAGAACTTGATGGTGATCGCGTCGGGCGGGGCGACGTCCTGCACCGCTTCGACGAAGCCGGCGACCGACTGCGACAGCCGGTCGGTGTCGAAGTGGATGCCGACGCCGCAGCCGGCGCAGACGAGCTGCCGGTTGGCCTTCAGGTTGCCGATGGTGCCGGACAGGTCGTGGCCGCAGCGCGGGCATTGGAAACTGATCGA